>JAGNSI010000041.1 GCA_017988135.1 Pseudarcicella sp. | reverse complement strand
CTGTATGCTCATCTTCTGATCCTTCAAAATTAAAAATAAGATTTCCCAATTCAATCAACTCTTCTCTTGTCATTGCCATAATTTTATATTTTTAATAACCATACCCATAATGATACGCTGGGTCTAATATTTCTTTATGATATTTTGGAGTTACAATGTATAGATTATCTACATCATAAACAGCACCGCCTCTATTTATTGGTGTTTTGTGATGCAACACATATTTAATTTGACCTCCTAATCTTTGTGATTCCAAAACTTCTGGAGCATATCCATTTTTCATTATTGCAATATCTTTTGGAGTAAACTGTTTTACTAAATCAGGGTCTGCAGAAACTTCTCTCCAAAATTGTTGACGGAATTCATCAAAATTATTGAATGTTTTTCCTCTTAGTTTATCGGCAACAGATTTCGGAAAAAGTCCTGCATTCATTTCGGAACCTCGTAACCATGTGCCAGTTATATTTTTTCCATTTCCTATAGACGTGCCTGGCAATTTTCTTGCATTTGTAAGTACTGTAAAGTCGTCTCCGCTCTTTAGTAGTAGGGTTGTCAATTCATTCCCCGCCCCATTAACCCCCTACATAAAGCTAATCTAAACAAAAACATCCACTTCACAAAACCCCGTTATCACTCATTTACATCCACTATTTTTTTGCCAAAAAGTCGATCTACTTTCCAAGTAGATTCATTGGCTTTTTTAACACGATTTTTGTCTAATTTTATTATTTTTCTGTCGTAGGAGTATAGTCCATTCATTTCGTTTTCAACGTCTGTCCATTGAGTGTATACGGCTGCGCTTGAGCCTTCTTTTTGAAATTTAGATGTTATCATTTCTATAAAACGCTCATACTCTTTGGTTGCATCTTCCATTCCTTTGTAATTATAGTGCACCCATGGGCCGTCTGCATCCCATTGATTATTGGGCAAAAGATAACCTATGGCTCCGTATTCGCCATTTACTACTGCTCTTTTATCGCTTGCTAAGGCTGTAGATGGCGGTCTATAGCTATGGTTATCCTTGATATGCCCTACTTCAAAGTCTACGTCGGGCTTACCTGCATCTATACCGCTATTTCCTATTACCAATCGTGACGGATCTAGTGCCATTGTAAAATTGGTTAAACGCTCAACGTCATATATACCCCAATGCTCGTTGAATACCACCCAGTTTACTATTGACGGATGATTCCATTTTTGTTTTACCATATTTACTAGTTCACCTTCAAACTGTGCTTTTTCTTCTTCTGTTCTGTCGCCAAATGTGCTTGGCATATCTTGCCATACCAACAAACCTATTTTGTCGCACCAATAATACCAGCGTTGTGGCTCTACTTTGATGTGCTTTCTAACCATATTGAAACCCCAATCTTTTATTTGTTCTACATCCCATTTCAAAGCTTCGTCTGTTGGTGCAGTGTAAATTCCGTCGGGCCAATATCCTTGGTCTAAAGGTCCAAATTGGTACAGAAATTCATTGTTGAGCGCTAAGCGTTGTAAGCCTTTTTCCTTTTTGAGAGAAACTTTTCTCATGCCAAAATAACCAGTTACTTCATCTACTAGTTCTGTTTCGTTTCTTAGCAATTTTATTTTTATATCATATAAAAAAGGGTTTTTAGGTGACCAAAGTTTTTGATTCGGGATTTTTATATGATTGATTTCTATAAAATTACTTTTTTGGCTAGCTACCAATTTATTACCTTCAAAAACTTCCACACTCAAAGACAGTGTTGAGTCTTTTTTATTGGCTTTGGTAGATGGGTTTATCGAAAGGCTAATTTCGCTGGCATCTATATCAGGCACAATGTGAAAGTTGGCGATAGACTTTTCGGCAACAGGTTCTATCCAAACCGTCTGCCAAATTCCTGAGCAAGGTGCATAAGCGTATCGTTGTGGGTTATTGAAACGATCTGCATCTTGTTTTCCGTAGGCAATATGCTCGCTATTGGTAGGGTCATATACCAAAATTACTATTTCTTGTAGTCCTTTAGATTTCAAAAATGGTGTTACATCAAAACTAAACGCATCGTAGCCTCCTTTGTGTGTGCCAGCACATCTACCATTTATATAAACAGTGCTTTCCCAATCTACAGCTCCAAAATTCAGGATTAGTTGCTTCCCTTCCCAACCTACAGGCACCTCAAAAGTACGACGATACCAAGCTCTTTTGCTGTCTAATTGTTTTCTAATGCCCGATAGTGCAGATTCCCAAGCAAAGGGAACTAATATTTTTCCTTTTAAAGTTTTGTTAAAGGGAACAATATCTGATAGTTGTGCTTCTTGAAATTCCCATAATCCGTTAAGGTTTTTCCAATCTTTCCTGACCATGATAGGTCTTGGGTATTCGCCTAAAGTATTGTTGATATCCACTTTCTCAGCCCAAGGTGTTTTAATGGGCACTTCTGCTATTTTCCAGCTAGGTGTTTGAGAAAAAACATTTACACCAAAACCTAATATCATTGCGAGCGTGAGTTTATTCATTGTTATGATTGAAAATATTTTTTAAATCTTTTGAATACAAATTTGATTGAAAAAAAATCATTTTGAGTAAAATATATTCATATAAGTTGTCTTTTTATTCTTATTCTCAACTCATATGTAGGGTTTCAAACAAAAAGAGTGTAAAATATACTTTTACACTCTTTTTTGAAAATATTAATTTTATCTAGCTTAAACTCCTTCTGCAACTACTTCTTTTACCTCTGGCACCATTCTAGTTAATAAATTCTCGATGCCTTGCTTGAGCGTCATGGTAGACGAAGGGCAACCCGAACATGAGCCTTGTAACAATACTTTTACTACCCCATCTTCAAAAGAATGAAAGTTGATAGCTCCGCCGTCTGACTCTACAGCTGGACGCACGTATTGCTCTAGGACAGCTTTTATTTTTATAACTGTATCGCTATCTCCTCCTTCAACTTTGATTTCATTTTTTTCAATGGTTGCTTTGGTGAAAACCTCTTTTTGATCTTCAAAAAATGCTTTCAAATGTTGTTTCAAGGCAAACAAAACATCTTCCCAAGCAACCGTTTCGGTTTTGGTTACCGATATAAAGTTTGACGAAATAAATACTCTTTTTACATAGTCGAAGGCAAAAAGTTCGGTTGCCAAAGGTGAGCTTTTGCCTTCTGTGGTAGATTCGCTTTCGGTGGCGTAGTCGAAAGAAAGCCCCTCAGGTGCTAATTCAAAATTCAATACAAATTTCATTGAATTGGGATTAGGAGTAGACTCGGTATAAATGAATATTTGTGGCTTCAACATTTTCTATATATTTTAAAATTCTGCTTTTTCTAGGAAACAGAATTGGTTACTGATTTTGTTTTACAAAGATAAGATTCTTAGGGTTCTCTTAGTTTGTTTATGTATTATTTTTAAAATATCAAAGATTTGTTATTTCAAAAAAGCAAATTCTAGGTGAATTGGCTTTGGGGATTTATAGAATAATTTTTACTCTAAAAAATCATTTAAATCTACTTTAGTCAGTTGATTTTCTTTGACTAAATACAACATATTTTTAATAATTTTATATTGTGATATATCTAAAAAACTGGCAATTTTTATATTTTTATCGTCTATAATTATCAAATACCTTTCACCTTTAATAAATCTATATTTATGATAATAGTTTTCTAGGAAATAAGTATTGGCATCCCAAGGAACAGCTGTAATTATCGCTGTATTGATATTTATTTTTTCGATTTTATTATCAGCTTTGTGATATAATAAAAAACTTAAGCTATCAAATGGATTAATCTCTTCTAATGTATCGCCCTTATTTTCTAGAAAAATGACATTATTGAAAATTTCAGCAGTAGTCTTAAGCTTCATATTATGATTAACTTCATTTATCAAATTGCCATTTGAAATAGACAAATTGACTATTTTTTTTGAAAAAATTAAATTAACCGAATTTTCTAATACTCTATAATCGAGCAAATTTTTATACTCACTTAAATAATTAACATAAACTTCTTGCCCATTTTTATTGTATCGTGACACAAAAGCACCATCTTTTTGAGATTTGTCGATAAACAAAATATCTTTATTTGGCATTCTATGAATTGTAGGATCTATTATATGGAACTTCGACAATATAGGACTAAACCATTTTCTCTCGCCACTTTCTGAAATACTCACTAAGCCTTCCATTGATGTAATTACAAAGCTTGTGGAATCATTCAGAAAGTCAGCAGTATTGAATGTATAGGTATAAGGATAGCTATAAATAGACTTATGAGATACTGTTATTTGTTTATAATCCCACCCTTTACCTGTTTTCAGATCTAATTGATGGATTCCGTCATTCAAAGTTGAAAAAGTAACTGATTGGTCATCTACTCTGATGATTTTATAGCCTGTCATGTCTATTCCTTTTTTTTCCCAAACAACATTTCCATTTTGTAAATCGATGCCGTAAATAGAATTTATTTTTTTCCCTAAAATATTTTTTTTATAAAAAACACCTATGTTTTGCGAGTAACTTATTGCAAGAACCAAATAAGGCACTTCATATAAAACATTTCCCGATTTGGCATCTATTTTTTGAGAATTGTAGGCATCATTTTTAAAAATATGATTCCTGTAAAGCTCTAAGTCAGATTTATTGTTTGATTTAAATTCGTTTTTCCAAATCAAACTGTCATTTTTGAGCCCTATTGCCGCTATTAGGTCTTTGGCTTTGTTTTCTACGTCAAATTTTAAAAAAAGAATTTGGTTGATGGTATCTACTTTAAATTCATAAATAAAATCATTGAATTCTAGCGTTGTGCCTTTTATGGCTTGACCTGTTTTGGCTAATTTGCCTACAGTTTTTTGATTTTTGGTTATTGAAATAAATTCGCTTTGTTGAGCTTTTGAGACAAACCCTATTAAAATCAAGGAAAAAATAACAAATGACTTTTTCATATTTTTAAAGCATAAAATGGTTTAAGGTAAATTGCAAATCCCCAAAGCCAATTCTCGTAGAATTGGCTTTGGGGATTTTATTTATGGCATTTTTATTTCAATTGAGCTACTGCTATTTTGATACGATCACAAGCTTCTACTAATTGCTCATCTGCTGCTGCGGTAGAAATTCTCATACAGTTGGGTGCTCCAAAGCCAGAGCCTGAAACCGTAGCTACCAAAGCTGACTCTAATAACCAATTACAGAAATCATCAGAATCTTTGATGGTAGTTTTGCCATCTGTTTTACCATAATAATAACTTATATCTGGGAAAGCATAAAATGCTCCGTCTGGCATATTTACTTTGAAACCTTCTATTTCTCTAAGCAAACCTACCACCAATTGGCGACGACGATTGTAAGCTATTTTCATTTTTTCGGCTTCATCCAATGGCCCATTGAATGCCGCAACTGCAGCTTTTTGAGCTATAGAGTTGGTACCTGAAGTTACCTGACCTTGTAGTTTTTCTATTCCGTCTGCAATCCATTTTGTAGCAGCTATGAAACCTATTCTCCAACCCGTCATGGCATGCCCTTTGGCTACTCCATTTACTGTAATTACTTGCTCTTTGATTTCGGGAATACTACCTATAGAAAAGTGGCCCGCTTCGGTAAAGTTGATGTATTCGTAAATTTCGTCTGCCAACACATAAATATTTGGATGCTTTGCAACGATGGCAGCTATGGCTCTTAACTCGGCCTCAGAATATACCGAACCTGTTGGATTATTTGGCGAAGCAAACATCACCATTTTGGTACGTGGTGTAATGGCAGCTTCAAATTGCGCTGGAGTTACTTTAAAATTATTATCGAATGCTCCGTCTATAATAACTGATGTTCCGTCTGCTAGTTTTACCATTTCTGAGTAAGATACCCAGTAAGGTGCAAAAATGATAACTTCGTCTCCTTTGTTGATAAGGGCTGCGATGGCATTTGCCAATGAATGTTTGGCTCCTGTAGAAACCACTATATTTTCTGGTTTCCAGTCAAGATTATTGTCTCTTTGTAGCTTACCAGCTATAGCTTGACGCAAGTCTGGATAACCTGCTACTGGCGAATAACCATGAAAACCATCGTCTATAGCTTTTTTTGCAGCTTCACAAATATGTTGTGGGGTTTTGAAGTCAGGTTCGCCAACTGATAGGCTGATTACTTTATGTCCTTGTGCGGCCAATTCTCGAGCCTTTTTGGTCATTCCTAAAGTAGAAGATTCTTCTAAGGCGTTTATTCTATCTGCTAATGCTGCGGTTAAACTCATGTCGATTATATTTTGATTTAAAATTTAGCTACGTTTCTATTTGGTTTGTTTTTTCAGTAAAAACAAAATCTTGCAAATTTAAGTCTACAAATTTGTTTCAAAAAGGAAATTGTCATTTTTCTGTTTTATCATTTCCTTTTGTACAAAAAAAGCTTCCCCGAAAGAGGAAGCTTTTGATGATTGATTTTTTGAGATTTATTTGTTCATAAATTGATCAAACGATAGTGATATATAATACACCGATCCAATGTTTGAGCTACCATATGCTTGTATAAATCCATCGCCCAAAATATTGGTTCCGCCTATTTTTACGACTGTTTTTAGGCTATTGATTTTTTTACTGAATTGAGCATCAAAGTTGTTGATAGCAGGCACTTGCGTGTTCTGGAACAATGGTGTTCCTACAGTAGTTGGCACTACAAAACCCGATTCCCATGTAAATTCGCTTTGGTATCTATAGGCTACATTGAATCCCCAGCTGTCTTTGGCTGTGATTCTTTTGCTGATATTGGCTTTGAATGTTCTTTCAGGTGTATTGAAACCTGCATAAGGCAATTCAGCTGTTTTCGTGAAAGAACCGAGTTTGTTCCATGAAAAGTTTCCACCAACCGAGTAGCCATTTTTAATCATATAGTTTAGCCCCATTGCTACACCTTGTACTACTATTTTTTCGGTGGCATTGGCGGGTCTGTTGTAGCCTATTCTAGTATCTGCACTTGACACTCCAGATTCTATTGGCAAACCTGGGCTTAGAGCTGCCGTAGGTACTATTATGGAAGTTTGCCCTACAAAATTTTCATAAACACTTCTATAATATGAGGCATCAATGAATACTTTTTCAGAAATCAAAGTTTTATAACCTATTTCTATTGATGAAACTTTCTCAGGCTTGAATGCTCTAGCTTTGTATTTTGGTAAACTTTGTAGTGCAAATGCTGGCTCGACTTTTTTAGTAGCATCAGTAACTCTGCTAGTAACTTGACTTGTTACATATTTGGCAATTGTATCTTTAATTGGCTGAGATGCTAGTTGCGCCGCTACCTGTTGCTCAATTACAGCAGCTTCTGCACTTGGAGGAATTTGCCCAGCTGCAATAGCTGCTTTTACCCCAGCAGTTACTTTTTGCGTCACTCCAGCTTTTACGCTTTCTGTTACACCAGCTTGAATTAACGGCAAACTTGCATTTACAGCTGCTGTTGCAAATTGTTGAGCTTTTTGAAATACTTCAGGAGTAATATATTTAGCACTATTTTTGCTAAAATCGTCCAATACATCTCTTGTGATACCATTTTGTAAATTGAATCGGGTATCGAATTCGTTGAAAGCACCTATCAATGTACCACCTGGTGTGGCTAGCTGTATGTATTGGTTTTGAGTAGTAGGTATTCTAAAGCCTGTCTGATAAGAAAAACGTAGATTTTGATGGTCTGTTGGAGAAAATACGGCTGAAAATCTTGGCGTAAACTGTCCTTCGAAGTTTTGATTTTTGTCGTATCTTACCGAGCCTGTTAGCCTCAACTTATTGTTCAGGATAGATTTTCCTATTTGAGCAAAAGCACCGTATTCGGCAATGTTGATAAGATTATTTCTACCATTTACTGTATCTGCAAATAGCGACCCATTTGAGCTTAGGGCGTACAAGCGATAATTGGCTCCTATCAGTACATCTGCTACTTTTATTTGGTTTTTAAGATTGTAAACACCCTCTACATGATACATATTGCTTCTGTCGTCGATACCGCCTCCACCGTTTGCACTTATTAGTTTGTTTCTATTTCTATCTAACAAATCTGTAAATTCTTTCGTGCCTGCTTTAGCCATATTGCCATCTGCTATTTCTCTTCCTTTGAGGTGAGCCGTTGCGTCATCGAGCCCTAATCCTTTGGCTGTTGCAAATGCTCTTGCATATTCTGCAAACCACAACTTATGGTCTTTTGTTTCATTGAGCATACTTATGGCTGTAAGCCCTGTAGTATATGATTTACCAGAACGCTCAAGGGTGGAATATGCTCTGAAAGTAAAGTTATCAGCTCTTAGCTCTGCTTTTAGCTGAGTGATATTGAAATCTCTAAATGAATATCTTCCTGTACCTGTATATAGTGTGGTACCATTTCCATAATTAGCTTGAACGATTGCTTCTATTTTATCTGTCAATTTGTAATGGATTGCACCATTTATTTTAAAGCTTTTGGTATTATTTTCTGCCAAATCTTTGTCTAAATAGCCTGTTCTGCTCACATTTACATCTGGCAACAAACCTGCTACATTTGAAGGCATTAAATTTTTTGCAACTAAACCCTCTCCTACTGCTTTTAGGTTTGCCTGTACTTCGTCTCCATACGTATTGATACCATCGTAGTCAGGATTGCTTAGCTTACGGGTAGGGTCTGCTGGGCCGCCGCCATTAAGGTTGGTGTAATTATTTGACTCCCAGTCTGTACCATTTATTTGATTGAAGTTTACTTTAAAGGCAAGTTTATCGTTAAAAGCATGTGCGTATCTTAACGATAAGTCGGTAAATGGCGTAGAAGGTTTGGTTCTATTTTTTTCGTACATGATACCACCTTTTACAGTAGCACTTAAGCCTTGGTACTGAAATGGACTTTTGCTGTTCATCAATATAATACCATTGAGAGCATTTGGTCCATAAAGTGCCGATGCTGCACCTGGTATTACCTCAACATTATCTACATCTAGCTCTGGAATACCAATGATATTGTCTACAGCGAAGTTCAGACCTGGTGCTTGATTATCCATTCCATCTATCATTTGTACTACTCTTGGGTTTCCTGTAGAGCCAAATCCTCTCATATTTACTGACTTAAACAAAAAGCCTTGTGTGGTCATGTCTACGCCTTTGAGATTAGCAAGTCCATCGTAAAACGATGGCGAAGATGTTTCTTTGATAGCCCTGAGATCCATTTTTTCTATAGAAACAGGTGCTTTCATTACTTTTTCTTCCATTCTAGATGCCGAAACCACTACTTCTTCTCCTTGAATGACCTGCTCACCCATAAGGATATTTAAATCTGGATTGGATGTTTCTACCATCATTTCTTTGGGCTCGTAACCCACCATGGAAATTTTGATGGCAAAAGGCAATTTGGTGTAAGTTTTGAAAGAAAATTGCCCTTTGGTATCACTTATGGTTCCTACAATTTTGCCTACAACTGATATGCTAGCCCCTGTCAATGGTTTTTTGCTGGTGTTGTCTGTTATTTTACCATTGACAACTACTTGTGAAAGTGCAGAAATTTGAAAGAATAGTAAAAAAACTATAGAAGCTTTCATTACTTTGAGTAGATGGTTGTTCATGATTTTTGTTTTTTGTTGAATTGTTTTAAATTGCTAATAGTATGTAATGACGAAGAAACTTATTCAGTTCGCTTAAATATAAATAAAATAAATATAATTACTATTATTTATTCTTGAAATATTTATATCTCAACAATCATTTATTGACTTTACTCAAATATTCTTATGAATATATTTAACTTTTTTAGCTTTAAAGTACTCGCTTTAATTTTTTTCGTTAGTGTAATGTTGTATTCATGTGGCTTCAAACCTTATTTGATTCAAAAAAAATTTGACCCTCAAAACGTTCCGCCTCAAACCGATTATTCTCAGCAATACAGCTGGGCTTCTTTACCAGAGATAAAAGACATGGCTGACTCTGTTGCGGCCGAATTGGGCTTTCAAAGCAGTGTGACTAATGCAAAAGTAGACGTTTTTTTTATCCATCCTACTATTTATACAGGAAAACCTACCGACCAGTACATTTGGAATCCAATTATAAACAATACAGCTTTAAATCAATCGTTGGACAAATCAAGTATTTTGCATCAAGCTTCTGTTTTCAATGAATCGTGTAATATATATGCTCCCCGCTATTGTCAAGCACATTATTATGCTTTCTTAACCCCCAACAAAACCGACCGTGAGGCAGCATTGGAGGTAGCTTATCGTGATGTAAAAGCTGCATTTACGTATTATTTAAAAAATTTCAACCACAACAAACCCATTGTTATAGCAGCACATAGCCAAGGTGCTTATCATGCACAACGTTTGCTAAAAGATTTTTTTGACAATCAGCCACTTCAGCAAAAATTAGTGATGGCGTACTTGATAGGCTTCCCGATAGAAGAAAATGCTTTTGAGAAAATACAAATGAGTAAAAATGAAAATGATTTTGGTACTTTTGTAAACTGGAACAGCTTTGCAGAGGGGTATTTCCCCGATTATTATCATTCTTTTGGTCTTTCAAAATCGGTTTGTACCAATCCACTTTCATGGAAAAATGATGAAATAAAAATCGGGCAAGAGCAAAACAAAGGAGCGATGGGACCAAATTTTACCATTATCCCCCAAGCAATAAGTGCCCAATGTCAAAAAGGAATACTTTGGGTAGGAAAGCCTAATGTAAAAGGAGGCATATTTATAAAAAAGAAAATTTGGCACAGTGCCGATTACAACCTTTTTTACATAAATATTAGAGAAAACATTAAAAATAGGATAGAATATTATTTTAAAAATCAAGAATAAAAAACACTAAACTTTTTAGCTTAGTTTTTTGAGAAATAAGAATTAAAATTTACACTAAAAGACATTTTGAGTATGATAAGCAACAACTATGTAGTAATAATGGCAGGTGGCGTTGGAACTAGGTTTTGGCCTTTTAGCAGAACCAACAATCCCAAACAGTTTCATGATGTACTGGGTACAGGAGCTACATTATTACAACAAACAGCGGCTAGGTTTGAAGGAATTTGCCCTTCCGAAAATATATATATTGTAACCAACCAAATATATGTAGAAATCATCAAAGAGCAATTGCCGTTTTTGACCGATCAGCAAATATTGGCAGAACCGTCGAGGCAAAACACAGCACCTTGTATCGCATACGCTTGTTACAAAATAGCATCTCAAAACCCAGATGCCAATATAGTTATAGCTCCGTCTGACCATATTATTTTAAAAGAAAGTGCTTTTCAAAAAAATATATTAGTCGCTCTCAACGAAACAGCCCAAAGCGACCATTTGCTTACCTTGGGAATATTACCTTCGAGACCTGATACTGGATACGGATATATTCAGTTTGAAAAAGAAGAAGCAGAAGTGAAAAAAGTAAAAAACTTTAGAGAAAAACCGTCTTTAGAACTTGCTAAACTATTTGTAACCAGCGGAGAATACGTATGGAACGCAGGTATTTTTATATGGAACGCAAAAGCCATTAAAAAAGCTTTCAGCAAATACACTCCTGCCATTCATCAAATTTTCGATGATGCCCAAGACCTATTTTTTACACCAAACGAAAAAGAATATATAGACGCTAAGTACCCAACGTGCGAAAATATTTCTATAGATTATGCTATTTTAGAAAAAGCCAATAATGTAAAAGTAGTAATAGGAGAGATTGGTTGGTCAGACTTAGGCACTTGGAAATCGCTCTACGAAGTATCAGAAAAAGACGAAAACGAAAACGTAATAGATGGGAAAACGATGCTATATGACGTAAAAAATAGTATCATAAAAACACCAAGCGACAGACTAGTTGTTTTACAAGGTTTAGACGGATACATAGTGGCAGAATACGACAACGTACTGATGATTTGTAAAAAAGAAGAAGAACAGTCGGTGAAAAACTTTGTAAATGATGCCCAAAACTTTGGAAAAGATTTTATATAAAATTCTAGCCTCATAAAAACTTATATTTGTAAATATTTATTCACCCATACATTTTCAATAAAAATCGAAAATTGGGTTTTATTCATTATCGTAAATTTATGATTTCTAAAACATACGCTCCACAGGAAATAGAGACCAAATGGTATAAATATTGGCTCGAAAATAATTTTTTTGCTTCGAAGCCAAACCCAAACAAAGAGGCTTACTCTATAGTAATACCCCCACCCAATGTAACGGGTGTATTACATATGGGGCATATGCTCAACAATACTATTCAAGATGTGCTTATCCGCAAAGCCCGAATGGAAGGTAAAGAAGCTTGCTGGGTGCCAGGAACTGACCATGCCTCTATTGCTACAGAAGCCAAAGTGGTTGCCATGCTCAAAGAAAAAGATATCAATAAAAAAGACCTCAGCCGAGAGGAATTTTTGGTTTATGCCATGGAATGGAAAGATAAATACGGCGGAATTATACTCGACCAACTAAAAAAACTAGGTGCATCATGCGATTGGGACAGAACCCGTTTCACCATGGAACCTTCTCTTTACCAAGCCGTAATAGATACTTTTGTAAGGCTGTACAATCAAGGAAAAATTTACAGAGGCGTACGTATGGTAAACTGGGATCCGATGGGAAAAACAGCACTCTCAGACGAAGAAGTAATAGATAAAGATGTACAAGCCAAGCTTTTTCATATACAATACCCAATAGTAAATCCGACAGGAGATTTGCAATTTTTGACCATTGCTACTTCACGACCAGAAACCATCATGGCCGATGTAGCCATTTGCGTACACCCTGCAGACGAGCGCTATAAATCTGTACACGGAAAATCAGTAAAAATACCATTACTCAATCGTGAAATACCCGTAATACTAGACGAATACGTAGCTATGGATTTTGGTACAGGTTGTTTAAAGGTTACACCAGCACACGACCTCAACGACTATGAACTAGGAATAAAACACAAACTAGAAGTAATAGACATACTAGATGATGCTGGTTTTTTAAACGAAAAAGCACAGCTATTTGTAGGTCAAGACCGTTTTGAAGCCAGAAGAAATATCGTAAAAGAACTCACTGACAAAGGTTTTTTAAGCAAAATAGAAGAATACAAGTCTATCGTAAAAACCTCAGAGCGTACTGGTGCTGTGATAGAACCCAAGCTTTCGTTACAGTGGTTTTTGAAAATGGAAGAGTTGGCAAAACCAGCACTCGAAAACGTAATGAATGACAATATCAAACTCTACCCTCCCAAGTTTAAAAACATGTACAGTGCTTGGATGGAAAACGTAAGAGATTGGTGTATATCAAGACAATTGTGGTGGGGACAGCAAATACCTGCTTACTACCTTGCCGACGGCACGCTAATAGTAGCTAAAAGTAAAGCAGAAGCTATAGAAATAGCCAAAACACAACACGGAAAAATAAATATCACAGATCAAGATTTGACCCAAGATCCAGATGTGTTAGACACATGGTTTTCTTCTTGGTTATGGCCAATTTCTGTGTTTGACGGTATAGAAAACCCCGAAAACGAAGACATAAAATACTATTACCCAACCAACGACCTTGTTACAGCACCCGAAATCTTATTCTTTTGGGTAGCAAGAATGATTATTGCAGGCTACGAATGGAGAGGAGAACTCCCTTTCAAAAATGTATATTTGACTGGTATAGTAAGAGATAAATTGGGCAGGAAAATGTCAAAATCGTTGGGCAATTCGCCAGACCCTTTAGATCTTATCGATAAATATGGTGCAGATGGTGTACGCTCAGGAATGCTCTTTAGTTCGCCAGCTGGTAACGACTTGATGTTTGATGAAAAACTGGTAGAGCAAGGTAGAAATTTTTGCAACAAAATCTGGAATGCCTATCGTTTGGTAGAAGGTTGGGAAGTAGATACAACCTTGAGTCCCAAAAATCAAATAGCCATAGAATGGTTTGACTCAAAACTCAACCAAACGCTGGTAGAGGTGCAAGATTTATTTTCGAAATTCAGATTGTCAGACGCACTGCTGGCTGTGTATAATCTGATTTGGGAAGATTTTTGTGCCAAATACCTCGAAATGGTAAAGCCGCCTTATCAGCAAGCTATGGACCCTCATAGCTTTCAGGCTACATTAGATTTCTTTGATAAATTGATGCGTTTAGCACATCCTTTCATGCCATTTATTACCGAAGAAATTTGGCAAGCAATAGGTAAAAGAGAAGAAAAAGAAACTATCTGTAAAGCAGATTTTCCAATAGCTGGGCTTATAAACGAAAAAGTTTTAGCCGATTTTGAAATGGTGTTTACTGTGGTTTCAAAAATACGTGAAATCAGAAATACCAAACAACTGTCACCCAAGCAAATATTACCATTATCCATAAAAACTCTGGATAAAACAAAATACACAGCTTTAGCAGGAATTATTCAGCATTTGGCAAATACCGAAGATATTTGTTTTATCACAAACAATTTAGAAGGTAAAGAAGCACTATCTTTTGTTGTAAAAACAGATGAATTTTTTATAACACTAGAAGAAGATACAGACCCAGCAGTTGCACTAGAAAATGCAAAAAAAGAACTAGCTTACAATCTAGGTTTCAAAAAATCTGTTGAAGCAAAACTCGCTAACGAACGTTTTGTAGCCAATGCCAAGCCAGATGTATTAGAAAAAGAAAAACAAAAATTAAACGATGCCAATGCTAAAATTTTAGCGCTAGAAACGCTGATAAACAGTTTGTTATAAAACATTAAAACCCAACGCATTTTTTCAACAAAATAATGCGTTGGGTTTTAAAAACAGAGTGATTGTGTTATTTGGCGGATTTTATTCCGTTGAATCATGTATGGGGCGACTAATCAAAGACCATAACTCATTATCAATTTATAACTTATGCGGATTAGCGATTTTCAATCCGTTTATATTTTCAAAATCCTTTTCGTTGTTTGTAATAATGGTGAAGTTATAAGCCAAAGCCGTTGCTGCAATAATGGCATCTGGTGTTTTTATTTTTTTGCTTTTACGTAGGCTTACGCAATGCATAATTACTTCATTAGAAATGTCCAAAACAATACTATCAGCAATAAAATTTTTTACATTTTGGGTAGTGGCTTCATCAGTTTTCCAGCAAAGTAGCTCTATTTGAGTAATAATGGAAACATTAGGAGTGGCATCTATAGCATTATCCATCTATTCCATACCAGCAATAGGAAAGGAAGCCGAAAGATAGTCTGAAACTACATTGGTATCTATTAAATACTGTTCCATTCGCTACGCATTTGTTTGATATGTTTGTTTAAATCTTCTCCTTGCTCTTTGCTAATAATCCCTTTGTATTTATCAGATAGCTTTGTTTTTTTAGGCTCAATGTTTTGCTTTGAAAGTTCTTCAAGGGCATAAAATAAAATCTCTATTTTTTTTGCCAATGTAATTATTGGGAATTGCTAAATTATAAATGTTGTCTTGCGGAATGGCGATAGTCTTTATCATAATAAATTATTAATTGGCATTAATCGCCTTTGTATTAAAATCTCTAATTCTTAAATCTATGAAAAAAAATAAAATTCACTTTAAGCACTATGTATGTTAGCGAAACTTAAAATGCTAAAAATTTATGACTTTCCTCACTAGCCTTAAATTACTCAGTGTGCCTAATTAGCAAGTTTGACAAGGTTCAACCAAAATCTAGTATGGGCATGATTTGTGCACGAACTATAGTAGGATTGTTTTTTGACCAGTACCATAATGCATAGTGTTGTAAATGTAATATTTCATTATAATAATTCAAAATATTAACGTTTTGATTTTTGTAGACATTAAAGTCAAAACTTTTCCTAAAAAGAACTTTAAAAACATTTAATAGCACCGACTAGTTGAATATTTGTATCGTAAAGTATTCATGAATAATTTTAAAATATAAGATAATGAAAAAAACTCTTCAAAGCATTGTGGTGTTTTTGTTTTTCTTTGCCTACAGCTCACAAGCCCAATTAGATTTAAGCCCAATCAATAATTTAAAATATTCGCCCACTTATAGCTTAAAAGCAAACGGAACGAACAAATTGGTCTACGAAAGCACTGAATCTTTCCAAACTAAAGGTGGATCGACAGAATATGGTAATGAGGTAAAAAAAATGTCGTTTGCCAACTTTGATTTGCAAGGAACAACAACCATTGAAATCACTATTTCTAAAGCGTTCAAAACCTTTGATTTTAGACCTTTGAACGCTAATATTTCAGCAATAAGAGAAGGTAATAAAATAACGTTTACACTGCAAAATCCTCAAAAAATAGTTTTAAGAATAGATAATTCTTGGGATAATACGCTGTGTATCTTTGCCAATCCGTATCATATTGTTCCTAAAAAAACAGACGTAACCTATTTTTTTGACAATACCAAAGTGCACGATTATTACAAAGGTAAACCTATTTTAAATCCTGCTAATCCAAATGAAGACATCCAACAAAAAACGGAAGTAGAAGCTATAGTGCTCAAAGATGGAGAGTCTGTTTATCTCGCAGAAGGTGCAGTAGTAAGAGCCCGCTTTGAAGTACCTAAAGATGCAAAAGTAAAAATATTTGGTCGTGGTGTTTTAGCCTATGGACTTGGTCATGTTGAAGATTTTGGGGTGATAAGCGCTCGTTCTCATACTGGGAAAGTAGAGCTTGAAGGTCTTACTATTTGTGACGCTCCTGGCTGGATAATCAGAATTTTTGGGGGCAAAGGGCATCTTGTTGATAATATAAAACAAGTAGGAAACTGGCATTTCAATACCGACGGTGTACAAATGGGTGTAGATGGACCTGAAATGAGTTATGTACAGAACTGCTTTTTGCAAAACAATGACGACAATTTTTCTCTGCCTTCCAATCTTAATGCACTGAAAATACATAATAATATTTTATGGAATATTTTCAATGGAGGCGTTTTCAATTTCGGATGGGGAAAGCCTAAAATAAGTAATGTAGAAATTTCGGATAATATTATACTTCGTTCTGGAGATTGTTGCAACGCTTCTTCTTCTAATGGTATTCCCGAACTAGAAAGACGCAAAGCTCCTTTCACAATGATAAGCTATGGAAACGAACAAATAGACGGACTGACTATAAAAAATATTATCATCGAAGAAATCATTAAACAGGGGCAATGGATTCATTTTATTTCTAATACAAAAGGCAACGGTTTTGTAAAAAATGTACGTTTCGAAAACATACAAATACTCAATCAAAACAAAGTTTGGGGGCTACTAAAAGGGTCTAAACCAGATGGAATTAGCAATATTTCTTTCAAAAATTTACAAATAAATGGCAAATTCATCGAAAACTTAAATGATGCTGGTTTAGTTTTGAACAATGCTCAAGAAAGTACCATAATTTTTTCAAGGGATATTTCTTCGTCAAAATCTATATCGGATACCCTTCAACATTTGAAAGATTACAACAAGAAATAAATTTAAAAACAAAAAGCTATCCGATATTTGGACAGCCTTTGGTTTATTATTAAAATAATCAAATTCGTTATTCTAGCTGGAATGTTTTTTCTTTTACATTCATTGAATTTGGACCAATCATAATTTTAAAGTCTCCTTTGTCTGCTCTGAATGTAAGGTCTGGATGCCAATATTTGAGGTCTTTTTCAGTGATTTTGAAAATTACTTTCTTGCTTTCACCTTTCTTCAAGCTTACTTTTTCAAAGCCTTTCAATTCTTTCACTGGCCTAGAAACTTCTCCTATCAAATCTCTTGTATAAAGCTGTACAATTTCTTCTCCATCTCTTGGTCCATTATTGGTAATAGTGATAGTAGCTTCCAAAACATCGTTGCTGCCTAAAATAGAAGTTTTATTCAAACTGAAATCTGAATACTCAAAGTTGGTATAGCTTAGTCCAAAACCAAAGGGATACAATGGAAAGTTAGAAATATCGGCAAAGGTAGACTTCCACATTTCACCTTGCTTGTCAGACGGTCTACCTGTGGGCAATGAATTGTAATAAACAGGTATCTGACCAACATTTAAAGGGAAAGACATCGTAAGCTTAGCACTAGGATTATAATCTCCAAAAAGCACATCTGCAACTGCATTTCCAGCTTGAGAGCCTGGCTGCCAAGCTTCTAGGATAGCTGGAATATTTCTTGATTCCCACTCTAGCGTTAATGGTCTTCCATTAAACAACACTGCTACCACTGGTTTTCCGGTAGCCAATATTGCTTTTTCTAGTTCTTTTTGATTGCCAGGTAAATCTAGGTTGGTACGTGTACGGCTTTCACCATTTCTTTCGCCATTTTCACCCAAAGCCATTATTACTATATCGGCAGATTGTGCCAATTTTACAGCATTTTTTATTGACTCTGCTTTGCAGTCTCCCATCCAGCCACACACCGAGTCGGTCAATATTTTGGTACCATCTCCTAGTTTAGCTTTTATGCCATCTACCAAAGTAACTACGTCATTTTGCTGACCCATAAAAGTCCAAAAGCTCAAATAATCTTTTTTGTGATGAGCATCTGCCATTGGTCCTATTACAGCAATGGTTTTTACTTTTTTGCTTATCGGTAATAGATTACCTTCATTTTTCAAAAGTACCATAGATTTTCTAGCCAAATCTCTAGAAGCTTCTATGTTTTCTTTGGTATAAATAAGTGCTTTTGAGCGTTCTTTGTTGAAATAGCGATATGGATCTTCAAACAATCCTAAAGCAAATTTCATTTTAAGTACTCTACTGCAAGCATCGTTGATATAGCTTTCTTTAACTTTTCCTTCTTGAACCAATTTTTTAAGATTTTTCAAAAAAACTTGGCTCACCATGTCTATATCTGACGAACGTGTGTTCATGGCTATTTCGGCAGCATGTTTGCCATCTTTGGCAAAACCATGATTGGTCATTTCTGAGATAGATTCATAGTCAGACACTACAAGACCTTTAAAGTTCCATTCGTCTCTAAGTATATCTTTTACCAAATGTTTATTACCTGAGCATGGAATACCGTCTAAAGAGTGAAAGGCATTCATTACCGAACCCACACCGCCATCTACTAATGCTTGAAAAGGTGGTAAATATATTTCACGAAGCTGTCTTTCAGACATTTCTACCGAATTGTACTCTCTTGCTGCTTCGCCGTCGCCATAACCTGCAAAATGTTTGGCACAAGCCATTATGGTGTTGTTTTTGCTTAAATCGTCTCCCTGAAAACCACTCAAACGAGCTTTCGCTATTTGTGTTCCCAGCCAAGTATCTTCTCCTGAGCCTTCCATTACTCTGCCCCAGCGTGGGTCACGCCCTACGTCTACCATGGGAGCGAAGGTCCAGTGTACACCGTCGGCAGATGCTTCGGTGGCTGCTATTCTCTCTGCATTTTTTATAGCCCCTAAATCCCAAGAACAAGATTGAGCCAAAGGTAATGGGAATATTGTACGATAACCATGCACGACATCCAGTGCAAATAACAAAGGAATCCTCAGTCGTGATTGCTCTACGGCAATCTGCTGTAGTTGAA
>JAGNSI010000040.1 GCA_017988135.1 Pseudarcicella sp. | reverse complement strand
GCTTTGAAAAGATTGAAAGTAGTAGAGGCATTCAGAGAAGCAGAAGGTAGAATATCTAATCGTCCAGAATGGATGATTATTAAAATGGTACCTGTAATTCCACCAGAATTACGTCCTTTAGTGCCACTAGATGGAGGTCGTTTTGCAACATCAGATTTGAACGATCTTTACCGTAGAGTAATCATCAGAAACAACCGTCTGAAAAGACTTATCGATATCAAAGCTCCAGAAGTAATTTTACGTAACGAAAAACGTATGTTGCAAGAAGCTGTAGATTCATTGTTTGATAACTCACGTAAAATAAATGCCGTACGTTCGGAAGGAAACAGAGCTTTAAAGTCACTTTCAGATATGTTGAAAGGAAAGCAAGGTCGTTTCCGTCAAAACCTTTTGGGTAAACGTGTCGATTACTCAGGACGTTCGGTAATTGTAGTTGGGCCAGAATTGAAAATGCACGAATGCGGTCTTCCAAAAGATATGGCAGCTGAGCTTTTCAAACCATTTGTTATTAGGAAACTAATAGAAAGAGGAATCGTGAAAACGGTAAAATCTGCTAAGAAAATAGTAGATAGAAAAGATCCAGTAGTTTGGGATATCCTAGAAAACGTAATGAAAGGGCACCCAGTACTATTAAACCGTGCTCCTACGCTTCACCGTTTAGGTATTCAAGCTTTTCAACCAAAACTAATAGAAGGAAAAGCTATTCAGTTGCACCCGCTTACATGTACGGCATTCAACGCCGACTTTGACGGTGACCAAATGGCTGTTCACGTTCCACTAGGGCAAGAAGCTATCTTGGAAGCATCATTGTTGATGTTAGCATCACACAATATCTTGAACCCTGCCAATGGTGCACCTATTACAGTACCATCTCAAGACATGGTTTTGGGCTTGTATTATGTTACTAAAGGAAGAAAATCTACTCCAGATCACATAGTGGCAGGAGAAGGTATGAGTTTCTATGGTTTCGAAGAAGTAGTAATAGCCCTGAACGAAGGTAAAATTTCTAAGCATTCTCACATAAAAGTGAAAGCTTATGTAAGAGACGAAAACGGAAACTTAAACTACAAAATGGTAGATACAGTAGCTGGACGTGTCTTGTTTAACCTATGCGTACCAACAGAAGTTGGATATATTGACGAACTATTGACCAAAAAGAAACTGCAACAAATTATTTCTAATATTTTCAAAATATCAGGAATGGCTCGTACAGCTCAATTTTTGGATGATATAAAAGAACTTGGCTTTAAACAAGCCTTCCACGGAGGACTTTCGATGGGTATTGGCGATGTTCAAGTACCAGAAGAAAAAGCTATTTTAGTTTCTCAAGCTCAGAAAGATGTACAAGCAGTTTGGGATAACTATTTGATGGGTCTCATCACAGACAACGAGCGTTACAATGCAGTAATTGATATTTGGACCAGTGTAAACAAAAAAATCACTGATACCCTAATGAAGCAAATGGAAGAAGACAACCAAGGCTTCAATGCAATTTACATGATGATGCACTCTGGAGCTCGTGGTTCTAGAGAGCAAATACGTCAGCTGGGTGGTATGCGTGGTTTGATGGCAAAACCTCAGAAAAACTTACAAGGTTCGGTTGGTGAAATTATCGAAAACCCTATTTTGTCTAACTTTAAAGAGGGTCTTGACGTACTTGAGTACTTTATTTCTACCCACGGTGCTCGTAAAGGTTTGGCGGATACAGCACTTAAAACTGCCGATGCGGGTTACTTGACACGTCGTTTACATGATGTTGCACAAGATGTAATTATCAACGAAGAAGATTGTGGTACTTTGCGTGGTATTCAAGTGTTTCCATTAAAAGATAATGACGAAATCATCGAGCCGCTTTCTGAAAGAATTTTAGGTAGAGTATCAGTTCATGATGTTTTTGATCCTATCACCAACGAACTTTTGGTAGAATCAGGTCAGGAAATCAGAGAAGATGCTGCTAACAAAATAGACGAAACTGCAATTGAATTTGTAGAAATACGCTCGGTATTGACTTGCGAAACCAGAGATGGTGTTTGTGCTAAATGTTATGGCCGTAACCTTTCGTCGGGTAATATGGTGAATATCGGAGAGGCAGTGGGTGTAATAGCTTCACAGTCTATCGGTGAGCCAGGTACTCAGCTTACGTTACGTACATTCCACGTTGGGGGTACAGCACAAAACGTTTCGTTGGATGCAGCTATAAAAGCTAAATTCGACGGTATCGTTAAATTTGAAGAAGTAAGATCAGTAACTACTAAAGATCCAGAAGGAAAAGATAGCGAAGTAGTAATGGGTCGTTCTGGTGAGGTTCAGATTGTGAATCCTGCAAATGGACAAGTATTTATTTCTAACAACGTACCTTATGGTTCTTACTTAAGTGTAAAAGACGGACAAACCATCTCTAAAGGTGATGTGATTTGTGCTTGGGATCCATACAATGCCTTGATACTTTCTGAAACAACAGGTAAAATAGAATTCGATGCAATCGAAGAAAATGTTACTTACAAAGAGGAAGCTGATGAGCAAACAGGTTTACGTGAGAAAATCATTATCGAATCAAAAGATAAAACCAAAAACCCTGCAATTATAGTTTCAGGAAAAGGTTTAGAGCCAGTTGTTTACAACGTTCCAGTAGGAGCACGCTTAGCTGTAGACAGTGGTGCTAAAATAATTGCCGGACAAGTTTTGGCAAAAATTCCACGTGCTGCAGGTAAAACAAGGGATATTACAGGAGGTTTGCCAAGGGTAACAGAGCTTTTCGAAGCAAGAAATCCTTCAAATCCAGCTGTTGTTTCTGAGATAGATGGTGTAATTACTTATGGTGGTATCAAGAGAGGTAACCGTGAAATTTTTGTAAAAGCAAAAGACGGAGCCGAACGCAAATACTTAGTGCCATTGTCGAAATTTATTTTGGTACAAAACAATGACTATGTAAAAGCAGGTATGCCACTTTCAGACGGAGCCATCACTCCTTCAGATATATTGGCAATCAAAGGACCAACTGCTGTTCAAGAATATTTGGTTAACGAAATTCAGGATGTATACCGTTTGCAAGGTGTGAAAATCAATGATAAACACATTGAGGCTATTGTTCGCCAGATGATGCAAAAAGTAGAAATCAAGGATGCTGGAGATACCATGTTCTTGCCAGGTCAAATGGTGAATCGTTTTGTGTTTAGTAAACAAAATGACGACATAATGGATAAGAAAGTAGTAATAGATGCAGGAAACTCAGACAGGATGATAGAAGGAATGATTGTTACAGCAAGAGCATTGCGTGACGAAAATTCATCTTTGAAACGCCGTGACTTGAGACCAGTAATGGTACGTGATGCTGAAGCTGCTGTTTCTTCACCATGTTTACAAGGTATTACTCAGGCATCATTAGGTACAGATTCGTTTATCTCGGCTGCTTCTTTCCAAGAAACTACCAAAGTGCTTTCTGAAGCATCTATCAGAGCTAAACAAGATTGCCTAGACGGTTTGAAAGAAAACGTAATAGTAGGTCACTTGATACCAGCAGGTACAGGTGTAAGAAAATACGCAGATATCATAGTTACTCCAAAAGAAGAATTACAATTGCTACAAGATAGCAAAGAAGCTTCTATGCCATCGTTCCCGATGTCTATGAAGTCTGGAAGTCGTAAGTCTGCCAAATGGAGTGAATAGTTTTTAATAGATTTATATTGAAAAAAAAAGCCTTTGAAATTTTTATTTCAAAGGCTTTTTTTCTTTTGTTAGTAGTGAAATGCAAGGGATTTATTTCAAAGGCTTTTTTTTCTTTTTCAGCAAAAAAAGCGTGAGAACAAGTGAGTGTATTAGAATACGAAATTTGCGACCGTAGGTATACTTAAAGCTGATAGGACTTTATTAAATAAATTTATAACACTTGTTGAAAGTCAACTATTTAATGAGAAGCAATCTCAATGAACTCGTAAATATTTTGAAGTATTTTTACATTGCTTGGGCAGTGATAATCTTTTCCAACCAATTGAGAACCAGTAAGTAAAATTTTTGTGTTTGGAAATGTCGAAGCAATGAGGTTGATGTACGCTTGCAAATTCTCTGGAGAAGGGTGAAGCGTGAAAATGCTAAATATATAGTCAGGTTGTTGTTGGTTTTGAACTATTTTTAGGTCTTCAAAAGGTATATTTTGTCCTAGATAAATCACTTTATGATGTCTAGATGTTACAATGTAATTTCCAAACAATAAACCAAGTTCATGCGATTCGTTTTCAGGTAAAAAAAACAGATACTTTTGGCAGTTTTCTTTTGTTTTATTATTGCATTTGTCTATTGCAACAATGGTTTTTTGTCTAATAAGGCTACTTATAAAATGTTCTTGAGCGGGATATATAGAATCTGCTGTCCAAAGATTCCCGATTTGTTTCATAAAAGGAAAAATAATGTTTATCATCGTGTTTTCAAAACCGAAACTTGATAAACAATTAGTATAAGTTTGATTGAAAAGCTCTTCATTGAAGTCCATCATAGCTATAGTGAGCGATTGTATTTGCCCACTGTAATCTTTAGAATTTATAGACACCTTTAGAACTTGCTTGGAAATTTCATTAGATTTCATTTTAGAAATTGTTGAAATTTTATACCCATTGTTTTTGAGTAAAGCAATGTTTAAAAGCAGTTTTAGTTCTGTTTGATTATAATATCTGATGTTGGTATCGGTGCGGTCGGGTCTTAATATGTCATAACGCTGTTCCCAAATTCTTATAGTATGAGCTTTTATACCCGAAAAATGTTCGAGGTCTTTGATGGAATAATTGCTCATGTAGTTCTAAATTTTGGTTTGAAAAATGCCATAACATTGTGGTTTATTAAACATATTTTTACACTAAATTGTTTAAAATAAGTTTAAGAAAATGAAGAAAATCCATTGTAAAGCGAGTAAAAATATCATTGACTTTGAGCTTTTTTCGTGATTAAAGGAGAAAAATGTCATTTGAAAAAGAAAAGAAAACACAAACCAAAAAAAATAGTTACTATTTGGGATGTGATTATTTTTCCAATTCCAAAAGTTAAATTTTATAGCTACAGGTTCAATTAATAAGTCCAACAATACCATTAAGCTCGCTGCTAGCATTGATTTAAAGATTTTTATGTTTTTTGCAGAAATTCCATTTGGTCTAATATTTTTTTTTAGTAAGTATTCAAATATCCATTCTACCGTATTGGCATTAGTGACGCTTAATAATAGCCAAGAGCAACCAATAACTACTGGAGTGTTAAATATTTTAAAGCCCAGTGTTTCACCGTAAGAATAATTGCCAAAAAGTAAACCAGTTTGTGAGCCTATTACTTCGATAAAATAGCCCGAAATGAAAACTAAAAAACTATAGATGTAGAATTTTTTAGATAAATTCTTTTGAAGAATAAAAATGCAAAGAGTTGTTAAAAAAATGTTTGTTGGTGTAAATTGTTTAAAGAAAGTGCATGTTTCTGGGATAGAAAGCCCAATTATTCCAAAAAAATAAACCATACCAAGTGTCCAAAGTATAGTTTTTTTTATAAATGATGTTTTATTTTTTGAAGGAGACAATTTTTGGATAGTTAAAAAAAAAGCTTTGCCATACGACAAAGCTTTTTGGGCGACTAATGGGGCTCGAACCCACGACCCTCGGTACCACAAACCGATGCTCTAACCAACTGAGCTATAACCGCCATCTAATTTGAACACAAATTTAGAAAAAAAAGATGAGAAAAAAACATTCAATCAATGAAAATTTTGGAATATTTTTTTGACTTAATTTGGTTTTTTTTCAAAATAAAGATAATCAGTGTGTTATAATGGGAAGTATTATTTGATTTACTGATTGTTTTTTAAAAATGATCATCATATTCAGAAAGAAACATAATTTTTTTTGAATTATTTTGTGCAAATAGTGAAATATAATGAAGAATAAATCTAATTTTAAAACAAACAGTACTCAATATCCGTTTGTTTTTTTAATGCATTATGTACACATTTAGGATTTCTCTATAATTGAATTTGAAGTTTTAAATGTGTAACTTTAGGCTAAATTTAGAAAATATAACGTTTCTATATTGTGTAAATAAGCAATATTTATGATAATTACTCCTGGTGAAATTTTAGCAACTATCAATCAACCTCAAGATTTACGTAAAAAAGATAGATCTGAGTTGATATCTATATGTGAAGAATTGCGTCAATATATTATTGATACAGTTTCTGTGTATGGTGGGCATTTTGGTGCGTCGTTGGGAGTGGTGGAGCTTACTGTAGCCTTACATTATGTGTTTAATACACCTGAAGATCAGCTTATATGGGATGTTGGTCACCAAGCCTACGGTCATAAAATTCTTACGGGAAGAAGGGATGAATTTCATACCAATAGATTGTATGGAGGTATTTCTGGCTTTCCAAAACGGAAAGAAAGTGAGTATGATTCATTTGGAGTAGGTCATTCATCTACCTCAATATCGGCTGCTTTGGGGATGTCTGTTGCTTCTCAGTATAAAAAAGAAAAAAATGTACAACACATTGCTGTGATTGGAGATGGTTCTATGACAGCTGGAATGGCTTTTGAAGCTATGAATCATGCAGGGGACATTCCAAATAATATGATTATTGTATTGAACGATAATTGTATGGCAATAGACCCCAATGTAGGTGCTTTAAAAGAATATTTGACAGATATTACAACATCACAAACTTATAATAAAGTAAAGGATGATGTTTGGAATTTACTGGGTAAAATGTCCAAATTTGGAAAGTCTGCTCAAGAAATTGTTTCCAAAATTGAAAATGGGCTAAAAGCTACTTTGCTTAATCAAAGCAATTTATTTGAGTCGTTGAATTTAAGATATTTTGGTCCAATAGATGGTCATGATGTAGAATATTTAGCTACAGTGTTGAATGACTTGAAAAAAATTCCTGGTCCTAAAATTTTACACGTCATCACAACTAAAGGAAAAGGTTATTCTTTAGCTGAAAAAGATCAAACCCTTTGGCATGCCCCAGGTAAGTTTGATAAAATAACTGGCGAAATTAAGAAAAAAGTATTCAACTTGCCACAGCCACCTAAGTATCAGGATGTATTTGGGCATACAATAGTGGAACTGGCTGAAAAAAATCCCAAAATAATGGGAGTGACGCCTGCCATGCCTTCTGGCTCTTCTATGAATATTATGATGAAAGCCATGCCAGATAGGGCTTTTGACGTGGGTATTGCAGAGCAACATGCCGTGACTTTTTCGGCCGGTATGGCAACCAAAGGCTTGACAGTGTTTTGTAATATTTACTCCACTTTTATGCAACGTGCCTATGATCAAGTGATACATGATGTATGCATACAAGAATTACCTGTTGTTTTTTGTTTGGATAGGGCAGGCTTTGCTGGTGCAGATGGACCTACTCATCATGGGGCTTATGACTTAGCTTTTATGAGATGTATTCCAAATATGGTAGTAGCGGCACCAATGAATGAGCAAGAGTTGAGGAATATGATGTACACCGCTTCTTTAGATGAATTTAAAGAAGAGAAAAAAGCCTTTACCATACGCTATCCAAGAGGCGAAGGTGTAATGCCAAATTGGAGAACTCCTTTTGAAAAAATAGCTTTAGGAATGGGTAGGCAAGTGGTTGAGGGCGAAAATATAGCCATATTGTCTATTGGGCATATTGGTAATTATGCTTTGGAAGCGTGCCGAATTTTGAATTCAAAAAGTATTTTTCCTTCGCATTACGATATGAGGTTTGTAAAACCGCTAGATGAAAGTCTTTTACATGAGATTTTTAAAAAGTACGATAATATTATTACCATTGAAGATGGTTGTTTGCAAGGAGGTTTTGGTTCTGCAATTGCTGAGTTTATGGTGGATAATAATTATGCAAAAAAAATTACTAGATTAGGCATTCCAGATAAAGTGATTGAACACGGCGAGCAGAAAGAACTTTATGCTGAATGTGGTTTCGACATAAATGATATCGTGAATTGTGTAACGTCTGTAAGTAGACAAAAAATGGTTTTTGAAGAATAAATAGTTAAAAAGAATTATTTGAACTGCTTATTATAATATTCAGGAATCGATTAAATGTAGATTTTTTATTTGAAATCGTATGTAATGCTCTCAAATTTATTAAACTTTAACTCTAACTGAATTCTTTTGGAAAAATAGGAATTGATTAGCTATGGAAATATGGTTGGAAATAATTTTTTAATCTCACATTATGACCTATTTTAAAAAAATATTAGCATTAATGATTTGTCTTTTTGTACATTATTGGGTCATTTTTTTCTTATTTAAACTTGTACTTTCGTTTGATTTTTTTCATCTAAATAAGATTAAAAATCATGGAGATTTTGTTAATAGTTATCCAATGAGTGATCCATCTAGAGATAATGTGCTACTTATCTTTATATTGATTGTCTTTTTTTTTAATGTTAATAAAGCCAAAATTATTTCTGTTAGTTTTTTGTTTTACTTTATTTTGACCTATTTTGATAAAATACATTATTTACATAAGATTAAAGCTATTGAATTTATCAAAATTCATTTTCTAGGTTATAGTTATGGGGTTTTGATATTATTTATTTTTTCTTATGAAATTACCTCTTTTTTTAAGAAAATTATAAACAATAAGTAGCTATCCAAAATTACTTTTTTCCATATCTTTTTTTCTAATATCCTTAAGATACAATTAGCTATTGTTTGCTTGTACCTCTTCTTATAGCTTCATAAATGGCTTCATGAATATTGGTCCTTACGTTTAAGTCTGTAAGTTTGGTGTTTTTGCGGGTTGGATATACTCTGTTGCTTAGAAACACATAAACAAGTTCGTTAGCTGGGTCTACCCAAGTGTAAGTTCCTGTAAAACCTGAGTGTCCGAAACTTTGTTCGCTGGCACTTTTTGCGGCACTTAATCCTGGTTTTTTACGGTCAGGTTTGTCGAATCCTAATCCTCTACGGTTGTTTTGTTCGATGCCAAATGGATATGAAGTCCATTGTTGCAATGTTTTGGCTTGAATGTATTGTTGCCCACCGTACATGCCTTTTTGCAGGTACATTTGCATGATTTTACCTAAGTCTTGTGCATTGCCGAATAAACCAGCATGTCCAGAGATACCATTCATCATAGATGCACCTTCATCGTGAACACGACCATGAATAAGATTTTTTCGATACAATGAATCGTATTCTGTAGGGATTATTTTGTCTAAGCTGATGGTATTTTTTGGGTTAAAACGTAATGAATTTGCACCGATAGATTTATAAAAAGTATTTGAAAGGTATTTTTCAAAGTCAGTGCCAGTCATTTCTTTTATTATTTCGGGATATAAATAGTACGAAAGGTCTGAGTAGACGTACTCTTTCTTATCAGAAACTGGCGAGTCTTTTATTGTTTTTATGAGAGCGTTTTTGTAATCTCTATGCAACCATAAATCGTCTGCAACTTGGTACGGAAAAGCATTGGATTTTTTATTAGAAAAAGTATGTGCTTTCCAGATGGTATTGTTTTGAGTGATGTTGAGGCATTCTTTACAAAGTTGCTTGTTGTTTAAGATTTGTTTGCATATTTTTTGTTCTGCTTTTTTATGTTTAAATATTTTTTGCCATAAGTTCATATGGTATTTGTGGCTGTAGTTTTCTTTAAAAACCTTGCTATTGGTAATCATTTTAGTGGAGTCGATGCAGTTCATCCAAAACGGGATCCAAGCTTTTAGTCCAGATTGATGGGTTAAAATATCTTTGTATAGTAGTTTTTTTTTGTTGCTTTCAGAGAAATTTGGATATAAATATCCCATCGTGTTGGTGTCTGGGTCAAATTTGCCTTCGTCTTGCATTTTCATCATTGCCAGTACCGATGTGGTAATTTTAGTAATAGATGCTAAATCATATAAATCGCTGGTTTTGACTGTTTTTTTGCTCTCGTAAGTAGGTTTTCCGTAGGCTTTATGCAGTATCACTTTTCCATTTTTAGCAACAAACACAACTGCACTTGGCGTAGCTTTTTTCTGGATTGCATCATTTACAATATTGTCGATATTTTCTGTTAAGAAATCAGTATTAATGTTTACACTTTCAGCTTTTGCGTATTGAAATCTGCCTATGGCTTTTGTTTCGATGCCGTCATTTAGTTTGAAATGTTTGTTTACCGTTACAGGTAATTTAGCATTGGTGCCAATTGCCCCGAATATTAGCTCTGCTGTAGCAGTTGCTTCATTCATTTGTGGGCTTTCTTGGTAGGCAATGGTAAGGTTTTTAAGGTTGTGTAGATTCTTGAATTTGCTTAAAGTATATGGGTTTGAAAACAATGAGACAATAGCGTTTTTTAGTGAAGAAAAACTTTCAACTAATTCCACAATTTTAGGATGTATGCTGTAGTTTTTTGCAGGTCTTACAGATTGACCGTTTACAGCAATTAATACCAAGTTGTAGTTTTTGAGTTCTTTTTTTGTGCTGTTTATGTCGTTTTCAGTTGAATTTTCGTCGAGATTGAAATGTTTGGCTTCGGTATAGTTTTCTACCATCAATTGAAAGTCGGTAGGTGTTTTGTTGCCAAATGCAGGATTTCCAATATTTAGCGTAGCTATTTTCAGGGTGTCCAATCTTCGTAATGGAATTAAATCATTTTCGTTTCTGAGTAAAGTGATGGTTTTTTCGGCTAAAGTTTGGTTCAGTGCCCATGCTTTTTGTGGATTTAAATCGTCTGTTAAGTTACTTAGCGTTATGGGTTTGTATTTGTCTAGCCCTGCCCAAGCTTTAGCAGTAAGTATTCTTTTTACTCTTTCGTCGATATCTTCTTGTTTGATTTCACCTTTTTGTAAGGCTTTTTTGATAGCATTAAAAGCAGCAGGTACATCCATAAATGTTTCAAGAATATCATTGCCTGCCAATATGGCTTTTACGTTTGCGGTACTTTCGGGGAAATACTTTACAGCACCTTGCATATCCATGGCATCTGTAAAAATCAATCCTTTGAAATTGAGGTCTTTCCGAAGTAAATCAGTTACAATTTTTTTGGACATAGTAGAAGCCAAATTTTTGGTAGAATCTAAAGCTGGCACATTGAGATGAGCAATCATGATTCCTTGCAATCCATTGTCGATAAGGTCTTTGTACGGAAATAGTTCAAGTGAGTCTAGTCGCTGTCTGCTATGAGGAATGATCGGCAAGTCTGCATGAGAGTCTAAGCCAGTATCGCCATGACCAGGAAAATGTTTGGCAGAAGTAATGAGCCCTCCTTTTTGGAGACCACGCATATAGGCAATAGATTTTTGAGTGACAGCATTGCGGTCTTCACCAAACGAACGGAAGTTGATTACAGGGTTGTTGGGGTTGTTATTGATGTCTACAACTGGTGCATAATTGACGTGTATTCCTATTCTTTTTGACTGCTCTGCTACTTGTACCCCCATTTCTTCTATCAGGTCAAGATTTCCTTGCATTGCACCCAAAGTCATTTGATAAGGGTATCTTATGGTACTATCGAGCCTCATTTCGAGCCCCCATTCCATGTCCATGCCAATTAGTAAGGGTACTTTTGCCATAGATTGTAGCTTGTTTACCATTTTGGCATGTGCTGTAGGTCTATTTTTGAAAAAAACCAAACCGCCAACATGATAATCTTTTACAATTTTGAAAAGCCTATCGGTGTCATATTCATAACTATAATTACCCCTAGGCATCATCAATTGACCTATTTTTTGGTCTACACTCAATGTCGAAAAAACTGAGTCAACCCAACCAATATTGGCATTTGGAAAAAGCTTTTTGAGATAAAGGTCTTCATTAGATTGTCCCAAAACAAAATGGTTTTGAAAAAGAAAAAAAGAAAGAAGTAAGCCAAAGAAATATTTTGTCATTGGTTTGAAATTTTATTCAATCAATATTATTTTAAAAATCAAATACAGCCATTGAAGGCTATTTTATGTAAATAAAAGTTTGCCACTTGCTATAGTAAGTCCTACAGCTAATAATATTCTTAAAGTGGGGGTGTTGAATTTTTGGCTTCCATAATATGTACCCAAGAGCCCCCCCAGCAAAGCAGCAAAAATGCCATATTGTAGGTGTAAATCAACTGTTAAGCTATTTTTTTGAACAAAAGCAACAAAGCCAGAAATAGAATTAACAAAAATAAACAAAGCAGATACCGCCGCTGTTTCTTTCACCGTTGCCCATTTGAATGTAAGTAACAATGGACTAAGAATAATTCCACCACCTATGCCAATCATTCCCGAAATCAATCCGATAGTTCCTCCTGTAAAAAGAGCAGCAGCCAAGGGGATCTCGTTTTTGTTGATTTTTTCTACTTTGTTTTTTGAACTAAAAAAAATGATTCTGAATGTAGAAATCAGGATACAGATAGCTAATATTTTTTTGTAAATATCGTCAGAAATGACCATTTGTCCACCAATATAAGCCAATGGAATACTGGCAACGGCAAAGGGCAAAAAAAGTTTAAGCCTAAAATGCCCAGCCCTCAAAAAACCAATAAAAGAAATCAAAGAAACCACCTGGTTAAGCAACAAAGCTGAAGGTTTCATCACGGCAGTACTAAAGCCAAGAACAGCCATTAATGCTAAATATCCACTTGCTCCACCATGCCCAACAGAAGAATACAAAAATGAAATAGCACCAATTAGTATTATAAAAATGATTAATTCGAACATAAACTGAATATTTGAAAGCAGCATAAAGATGCTAATTTAGGCAAAATATGTTGCAAATGTACGATAGAGTTAATCACTTGGCTAATCAAACAAGCGATTAAATACATTAATATTGATTTTTGTATGTTGTTTGGCGTTAGATTTACAAACACAAATTTTTTGCTTAATTCATTAATCATTCAAAAAAAATGCAAAATTTAAAGACTGGTTTTATTTGTCTCTTTACATCGTTTTCATTGGCGACTATAGGGCAAGTAACTACCCCAAAACCTAATGTAATAGTAGTGCTAGCCGATGACCTTGGCTACGGAAATTTAAGTATTTATGGTTCTAAAATTATAAAAACCCCCAATATTGATAATTTAGGCAAAGAAGGAATAGTTTTCACAAGTCACTATTCGGGTGCACCCGTTTGTTCACCTTCTAGAGCTTCGCTCATGACAGGAAAACACGTTGGTCACTGTTCGGTAAGAGGTAATCAACCCAAAGGGCAATTGTTACAACCAGAAGAAACAACTTTGCCAGAGGTTTTCAAATCGGCAGGTTACAAAACTGCCATTATAGGCAAATGGGGAATGGGAAATGCACCAGAACCGAACGACCCTATGATAAACGGTTTTGACCATCAATACGGTTATGTAAATATGTGGCATGCTCATAACTTCTATCCAGAGTTTTTGTACAAAAATGCCCAAAAAGTAACATTAGAAGGAAATAAAACGGGCAATGTGCCAGCAGGAGACTATCCTGAAGGAATAGGCTATGCATCATCAAGAGTAAAATACGCCCCCAACGAATTTGAAAGAGAAGCATTAGAGTTTATAGATAACAATAAAGAAAAACCATTCTTTATGTATTTTGCCATAAACACACCACATGCCAATAGCGAATACAAGAAAACAGGTATGGAAGTGCCTAATTTTGGAAGATTCGAAAACGAAAACTGGACAGATCCAGAAAAAGCTTACGCCACAATGGTCGAAAACTTGGATAATACTGTTGGCAAGCTAGTAGAAAAACTGAAAGCATTAAATCTAGACGAAAATACTATGATAGTTTTTTCTAGTGATAATGGTGCTCATAGCGAAGGTGGTCACAATCCAGATTTTTTTGATGACAATGGTCCATTCAGAGGATACAAAAGAGATATGTATGAAGGTGGCATACGCACGCCATTGCTGATAAGATGGCCGGCTAAAATCAAAAAAGGACAAGTGACCAATCACGTTTCAGCATTTTGGGATATATTGCCAACCATGTGTGATGTAGCAGGTGCAAAAAAACCAGTAGGGATAGATGGTATTTCTATGATGCCAACTTTAGTAAAATCTAAATTACTACAACCAAACCATGAATACCTTTATTGGGAATTTTATGAAGAAGGTGGCAAACAAGCGGTACTTTATAAAAACTGGAAAGGAATAAGGTTAAATACTAATTTTTCAGATAAAATGAAATTTGAGCTATACAATCTAAGTGCCGATCCAGCCGAACTACATAATGTTGCCGATCAAAACCCTGAAATGGTGAAGAAAATGATAGAATATATGGGAAAAGCTCATACACCATTTAAATTGACATCATTGTTTAAAAGTGACCCAAGAGCACAAAAAGATGTTCAAGGGAAAAAGTAAAAAAGAGATACAGTGAAATATTTTTAGGAATATTTTAATTATAAAAAATAAAACATCAAACATTACGAAATTAAATTTAATAATGAATAGAAGAGATATATTGGCTGGCATACCAGCCACCATTATCGGAATGTCGGGCTTATCTGCTCTTGCTGCTAGCAAGGAAAATAATAATCCACCGATAAAAAAGAATCCAACTTCGGGCGTAGCACCCACTCCACCAATGGGCTGGAATAGTTTTGATGCCTACGATTGTCGTATCAATGAAAAAGAATTCAAAGCTGTAGTAGATTTTTTAGCTACTAACTTAAAACCATTCGGTTGGGAATATGCCTCAATGGACTATTGCTGGTTTAATCCTGAGCCAGGGAATTGGAATAATCCTAAGCGTAGATTTGGGCATCCAGATGTCAGAATGGACGAAAATGGTATTCCTTTAGATAGGTTAGAAATAGATAAAAACGCTCGCTTGATGCCTTCACCAGTAAGATTTCCGAGTGCAGCAAACGGAAAAGGTTTTAAACCATTGGCGGATTATGTACATTCTAAAGGAATGAAATTTGGTTTGCATATCATGAGAGGTATACCACGTCAAGCTTATTATGACAATTTACCAATCAAAGGAACCAATTACAAAGTAAAAGATATAGCAGAGCCTTGGGATACCTGCAACTGGTGTAACAATATGTTTGGCGTAGACCCTACCAAGCCTGGTGCACAAGCTTATTATGACTCATTGTTTGAGCTATATGCTTCTTGGGGAGTAGACCTCATCAAGGCAGATGATACCATGTATCCTCCTTATCACAAAGGTGAAATAGAAATGATGCGTAAAGCGTTAGATAAATGTGGTAGACCGATGGTCTTGTCATTGTCTTGCGGAGAAGCTCCTATCTCTCAAGCCGAACACTTGAAAGTGAATGCAAATATGTGGCGTATATCTGAGGATTTTTGGGACGACTGGGAAGATCTTAACCATAGCTTCGACTTGCTAAATGCTTGGACACCTCACAGAAAAGAAAATCGTTGGCCCGATGCCGATATGATTCCTTTTGGTAAATTGGCAATCAACAACCGTCCAAAAGGTTTAGAAAGAATGTCTAAATTTACGGAAGACGAACATTATACTTTGATGTCGCTTTGGTGTATCGGTCGCTCGCCATTGATGTGGGGAGGAGATCCATTGCAAACACCTATGCAAACCATAAGAACTTTCTTGCAAAACAAAGAAATTATTGCAATCAATCAATATAGCAAAGACAATAGACAAGTAGTATCAACCAAAACCCATCGTATTTGGATTGCAACAGACACGAAATCTGCTGACAAATACGTTGCAATATTCAATACTTCTGAAAAATCTGAAAAAATTGATTTTCAATTAGAATTAGAATATATGCGTAAAAAATACAAAGTACGTGACCTTTGGGAGCATGCAGATTTGGGAGTAATAGAAAAAGTACTTTCAGCACAAGTGCCTTCCCACGGAGCTAAAGTTTTTAGACTTACAGAAGTATAGTTTTGAAAGAAAATCAAAAAAAGAAATTTTAAAAAGTATTTGAAATAATGAGTAAACAATATGTTATAGGTGTAGATTATGGTTCAGATTCGGTAAGATCTGTGCTAATAGATACTGCCAACGGAAAAGAAATCAGTCATTCGGTGTTTTATTACCCAAGATGGAAAGCAGGTAAATACTGTATACCAGCCGAAAATCAATTTAGACAGCACCCGCTAGACTATTTAGAAGGACTGGAAAGTACCATAAAAGCATGTTTGAAAAATGCTCCAGAAGTATCTCCAGCAGATGTAAAAGGAATTACAGTAGATACCACCGGCTCTACGCCTGTTGCTGTAAATCAGCAAGGTACACCACTTTCTTTAACTGATGGTTTCAAAGAAAATCCAAACGCAATGTTTGTTTTATGGAAAGACCATACCGCAATACACGAAGCAGCAGAGATAAACCATGTATCTAAAACTTGGGGTGGAATAGATTATACCCAATACGAAGGTGGAATATACTCTTCAGAATGGTTTTGGGCAAAAATATTACACGTTATCAGAGAAGATAACAGCGTTGCCGAAAATGCATTTTCATGGGTAGAGCATTGCGACTGGATTTCGGGAGTTTTAGTTGGAAGTAACGATGTAATGTCGCTCAAAAGAAGTAGATGTGCAGCAGGGCATAAAGCCATGTGGCATGAGTCGTGGGGAGGTTTGCCAAGTGAAGACTATTTGGCAAAATTTGATGTGCGTTTGGCTGATTTACGCAAACGTTTATTCACCGAAACATACACAGCGGATGTAGCTTTAGGAAATCTTTGTGCTGATTGGGCCGAAAAATTAGGCTTAACTACCAACACTGTAATCACAGTAGGAACTTTTGATGCACATGCAGGAGCTGTAGGTGTAGAAATTGAAGCAGCTACTTTGGTGAAAGTAATGGGAACATCTACCTGCGATATGATGGTAGCACCCTCTGCTCAAATGCAAGGAAAATTAGTGAAAGGTATTTGTGGGCAAGTAGACGGCTCTATTATACCAGGAATGTTGGGGCTTGAAGCTGGACAATCTGCATTTGGAGATTTATTAGCTTGGTTTAAAAATCTAGCCATGTGGTCGGTAAACAACGCTAGTATTTCTGATGAAATAAAACAGCAAATAGAAGACAATATTATCATAAATCTTACAAAAGCTGCCGAAAAGATTACTTTATCAGAAAGCAATGTTGTAGCCTTAGACTGGGTGAATGGTAGACGTACGCCAGATGCTAATCAAGCATTGAAAGGAGCTATCATGGGTTTAGGAATGGGTTCAGACGCTCCTGCTGTGTTCAAGGCTATGGTTGAAGCTATTTGTTTTGGTTCAAAAGCTATCGTAGATCGTTTCAGACACGAAGGTGTAGAAATAAAAGAAATAATGGGGATGGGTGGCGTTGCCAAAAAATCTTCATTTGTTATGCAAACGCTATCTGATGTACTGAATATGCCTGTAAAAGTAGCAACTTCAGACCAAGCACCAGCTTTGGGAGCTGCCATGTATGCAGCGGTAGCGGCAGGTATCTATCCAGATGTACAAACATCGGTGAAAAATATGGGTAATGGTTTCGATAAAACGTATATGCCGATAGCAGCAAACGTGGTTATTTACGAAAAATTATATCAAAAATACCTTAAATTAGGTGCTTTTGTAGAGTCTCAAACAGTTTAAAAATTTTAATTTCATTTTAATATAATTATATAAACAACAATGATTGATTTAAAACAAAACGAAGTTTGGTTTATCACTGGTAGCCAACACTTGTACGGTGAAGAAACGCTTAGAGCTGTTGCAGCCAATTCTAAAATTATAGCAGAATCATTTAATAAATCTTCTCAAATACCTGTAACAGTAGTTTTTAAACCTGTTTTGACAACTCCTGAAGAGATTTATAACCTTATAATTCAAGCCAATGCCGATTCTAAATGTATAGGTCTTATTGCTTGGATGCATACATTTTCGCCATCGAAAATGTGGATTAATGGCTTGAAGATTTTACGTAAACCACTTTGTCATTTACATACACAGTTCAATGCTGAAATTCCATATGCTGATATCGATATGGATTTCATGAATATGAACCAGTCTGCACATGGCGACCGTGAGTTTGGTTTTATAGGTGCTCGTATGGGTATTGCACGTAAAATAGTAGTTGGTCACTGGCAAGATGCAGAAGTAATAGAAAGAATCAACGTTTGGGCAAGGGTAATATCTGGCTGGAATGACCTTCAAGGTGCTAAATTTGCTCGTTTTGGAGACAATATGCGTTTTGTTGCTGTTACTGAAGGAGACAAAGTTGAGGCTGAAATTAAATTTGGGTATTCTGTAAATACTCATCCAGTAGGCGATTTAGTTGGCGTTATCAATAGTGTTTCTCAAGCAGAAATAAACCAGTTGATAGAGCAATACGAAGCTCAGTATACATTGATGGATGCCCTAAAAAGCAATGGTTCGCAAAGAGCTAGTTTGGTAGAGGCTGCTCGTATCGAAGCAGGTATTCGTTCGTTTATGCAACAAGGTAACTTCAAAGGTTTTACAGATACTTTTGAAGATTTACATGGAATGATACAGTTGCCAGGTATTGCATCTCAACGCTTAATGGCAGATGGATATGGTTTCTCTGGCGAAGGCGATTGGAAAACGGCTGCACTTTTGAGAGCATCTAAAGTAATGGCTGCTGGCATGAAAGGTGGTACTTCATTTATGGAAGATTATACTTATCATTTTTCGCCAAACAACAATCAAGTATTGGGTTCTCACATGTTGGAAATTTGCCCAAGCATAGCTTCAGGAAAGCCAACTTGCGAAATTCATCCATTAGGAATTGGCGGTAAAGCTGACCCTGTAAGATTGGTGTTTAACTCGCCTGCAGGTGACGGCTTGAATGCATCTATGGTAGACATGGGCGGAAGATTCCGTTTGATTGTAAACGAAGTAGAAGCTATAGATCCTGCTGCTGCTTTACCAAACTTGCCAGTTGCACGTGTGCTTTGGAAAACTAAACCAGATCTTAAAGTAGCTGCTCAAATGTGGATTTTGGCTGGTGGAGCTCATCATACTGTTTATTCTCAAGCACTTACGCAAGAATATTTTGCAGATTTTGCTGAAATAGCTGGTATAGAATATGTTTTGATAAATGATAAATCTGATTTGTACAATTTCAAAAACGAATTGCGTTGGAATTCAATGTACTACAGAAGATAGGTTTTATATTAGGATGATTAATCACAAAAGCGTCGAAAATTTTTTTCGGCGCTTTTTTTATGCTTTTTACTTAAAAATATATAACTGCTCGTAACGTCCGCTGCAAAATGCTCATCAAAACAATTAAAAACAAAATATTTTTTACATTTATGCAATGGCGGGGAAATAGTCATAAAACAATTAGCGGACGTGTTTGCGGGCGAATCGAGCGAGACGCTCTCTGAATTTTAGGTCGTAGCGGATGCTCAATGTCGTCAACTTAACAAAAATCGGGTTAATTTTGTAGTTTATGCAAGCAAAAACCCAAGCCATATTAACAAGTATTCACAGCCTTATGAAGAATGAAAACTTCAAAGAGAGC
>JAGNSI010000147.1 GCA_017988135.1 Pseudarcicella sp. | reverse complement strand
ATAATATTTACCGATAGAAGTGGTATAAAAAAGTGGGGTATTTTTTTCAAAATTCAACACCCTTAAACCTAAAGAAGCTTCTAATTTCTAGGGCAAAGACCTATAGGCTTCCAAGCCAAACCTATGAATTGGATAAAATTGTGTGGGCGAATAGCCATAATTTAAGTAAAAAACAGTGGATTTTATTTTTTTATAAACATCCACTTCTGCCTGAATCCCTAATTTTGAAAAACGTGAGTTGAAATTAATTCTGGGTAATATGCTCAAAGAGGGCTTTTTGAATGCTAATTGCAAATAACCAAAATGCCATGCTGAATATTTTTCTGTAAAAACAAGGTTGTTATAATTTACTTCAATTGTTTTTTTAAACTTAGCATCTTTCTTCAAAGCTACGCTGTCTGATTGAGCGTAAAAATGAATGGGAATCATAAAAATGATTATAAAAAAATAAAGGGATAGTATTAGTTTCATAATTGATGTGTTTTATTTCAAAAGCCTATTCAATCGCAAAATCAGCTCATCCGGACTGAAAGGTTTTGTCATAAAATCGTCTGCACCAAGTTCAAAAGCCTCTAGCACTACTTGTTCCAAGCCAGACCCTGATAGCACAATAATGGGCGTATTGTACTTCAATGTATTTCTTAGGTAAGAAATCAACTCTAAACCACTTATGTAGGGCATCATCAAATCGGTAATGAGTGCATCTACTTTATTGTTTTCTAGGTATATCATGGCACTTTTCCCATCATTGACGGCTACAGTTTCATAACCCAGTTTTATCAACCTGTAGTCTATCAATTGTAAAATCGTTTCGTCATCTTCTGCAATTAAAACTTTTTTCATGCCGAGTTTTTAAATTTTATTAATTTTCAATCTCAATTGCCAAAGTGTTAATATTCCATCTTTCATCAATGAATAATAACTTTTTGTAATTTTTTCATTTATATTTTCAATTGTCTCTAGTTCTCGACAATTCACTACCGATGGCACTTTTAATATCTCAAATTTTACACAAAGTTTATGGGCATAAAACCTAATTTTAGAAATTTCTCTTTCTAAAAAAGCTTTTTTTAAAGTAATTAAATCATCAAAAATACATTGCCAAATTACATCCAGACTTTTTTTATAAAATCCTTCATCTCCATATACTACTTTCTGTAAATACTCAAAATCTAGCAAAAAAAACTTTGTACTAATTTCTTGGATGGTAAATGGTTTTTTGATAAAACTATAACCTGTGGGCTTCAAATCTGAACCACTTGTAATTATGAGTGGATGTAATGGAAATTTTACGATTGTTTCTTCATAAGTACCGTCTGTAAAATGAACATCTGAAATTATCAAATCGTAAATTCTTGCACTATCTATTTGACACAAAGAAGCGTGTTGCACTAGCATAAAATCATTTAAAACAGAGATTTGTTTTTTAAAAAATAACGCATCTATCTCATCGTCTTCTATGTATAATATTACGAATTTCATAATTTTATTTCAAATACTTTTCATAATACTCCAATTCATCTTTAGTAGGTATAGTTGGTGAATTTTTACGCCCTAAAAGATTGCGTTTTGAGAAGTAATAATCCAAGATATCGTTACCGTTAGTCACCACTATTACCACATCTGCTTGCGATTTTTTTGCTTTTTCTTTGTATAAATCCAAATAATCTTTCACAGTGTAGCCCCAAGCCGAAGCATTAAGTATTTCTCTATCAGGCATTTTGTTTTGTAATATTTCTGTTGCCATATATTCATTATCCAAAAAAGGAAAAAACATTTCGCTATCTCCAAAAAACAATATCCTTTGGTTTTTTTTTGTAACAGCTACATCTCTATTCATTCGCAAACCTTGGCTATTTATTTTTATTTTATAGGGCAGCTGCTTGCCTCCATCCAATATTTTATTTTCGTTGGGAATATGGTCTCCCAATACACCCATTTGCATTTCATTGGGTTTATTAGGTATGATTAATGTGTTCAATTTTACTACTTTTTGCAATTCTGAAGCTACCACTTCAGCTCCTTTTTTGCTCCAATGTCCATCTTTAGGCATTTGAGTAATTTCTAAAGGATTCATTTTAGAAATTTGTTTTGTTAAATCATAATAAGGAATTTGTAAACTATCGCAAATATTTTGAATTTCAATTTTGCCAATTCTATTTGCAATGGTAAGGCTTTCCCCTACTTCTGGTGTAAGAAAACAAACACAAAATGAAGCCCCAGTTTGGTTTACTTCTTTTTTCAATTCGCTAAGGTCTTGGATATAATTAGCCAGCATTCCATCAAAAAGTCTTTTACCGAGCAAACTACTGTCTGTCATCAACTTATCTTCTATTACATGCGGATATTGTTCAGATAACTGCTTTTTTTCTTTATTTACTTCTTTTTCACGTTCACTGGAACAGCTCAATGTTGAGAAAAAAGATACCAGCGAAACAGCCATAAAATACAGCATAGAATTCTTCATACATTAGGAATGTTTAAAATTTAAAATAAATATACTCTGTACTATTTACAGATGGCCAAAAATATACCGTCACCGTTAGCAAAATTAACACATAGAACAAGCCTTTAATCGAGACTAGTTTTTCCAACGAAAAATCAATATAATTATGCACCTGATTGAGTTCTATCAAAACACAAAAAACTAATAAAAAACAAATTTCATTGCTAATTTCTGGAATAGTAAAATTGTCTAAAGAAAACATTTTTTGGTAATATAAAACTGCTTCTGACATATTTTTAGTATGAAACAATACTCTAGTACTGGCAATAGATACAAATACAAATATTGTTTTCAGAATACCATTTATTTCTCTAAAACCAGATTTGCTCAACCATATAGCCAATACATATAATAATCCATTAAACATACCCCACAATACAAAATTAAAGCTAGCACCATGCCATAAACCACTAATAGCAAATATTATAAAAGCCAACAACAATTGTTTATTTTTGAATATTGACAATTCTTTCAAAGGCAAGTACAAATATACTTTAAGCCAAATATTCAATGAAATATGCCATCTTCTCCAAAACTCTACTATACTTTTACTAAAGAATGGTGTATTGAAATTGTTTATAGTTTCAACACCCAACAATCGTGAAATACCATAAGACATATCGGAATAACCCGAAAAATCTGCATACACTTGAAAACTATACAAAAAAATCCCCATCCATAAATAGCCCGCTCCCAAAGTTTCGTAATGAAAAAAAATATAATTCACTTGTAAACCCAAAGCTCCACTTAGAACTACTTTCTTGAACAAACCCCACAAAATACCAATTAAAGCCGAAGGCACATTTGTCCAATTGATTGTTTTAAGCCTTTCGAACTGACTAAAATGTAAATGACTAATAAATATTGGACCAGAAAGAATACTAGGAAAAAATGAAAAATAAGCAAGCATAGCTATAAAATTTCGTGTAGGTTGTATCCGAGCATGATAGACATCATTCAAATAACTGTATGCAACCAAACTAAAATAACTTATACCTATAGTGCTAGTGAGACTAAAAAAAATACTATTTCCAGAATGGAAATATTTTAAAAAACCTAATTGGCATACCAAAAATAAAACAGAAAAGAAATATAAATACTTATTTTTAAATGAAGATATAAACTTACTAATACCAAAAACAAAACTAGTTGTAATGAACAACAATAAAGGCAATTTTAAATCTATAAAAGCATAAAAATAATAACTACCTAATACAACTAGCACATTTTGAATCAACATTTTCTCACGGAAAAGCCAATACAAAATCACAAAAACTCCAAAAAAATAAAGAAATTCTAAAGAATTGAAAACCATAAAACAATTTAGTAAGGAACAGTAAATGTAAATACAGTTGAAACATTGCTTTTTGATTTTACAAATATCTCCCCGCCATGTTGTTGAACTATTCTTTTAACTATTGCTAGACCTAGACCGTTTAACGTTTCGTTTTCGGAATCTGTTGTTTGAAAAACATTAAAAATTTTCTTAAAATTATTTGGTTCTATTCCTATTCCATTGTCTTTAATAGTAAAAATTACATTTCCATTTTTTATACGATAACCTATTTCAATTTTCGGAAATTCTTTATTATTAAACTTAATTGCATTACTTATCAAATTCTGAAAAACTTGCCTCAATTTCACCTCTTCATAATATACATTAGGTAAATCATCTGCAATAATAATTTCAAAATTTATGGGTGGCGATAACATTGCTATTACTTCACTTACAATCGCAGATGTTTTTTGACATTTTAGTTCTGTCGTAGAGACACTTTCCTTAGAATACTTCAAAACACTTTCGATAAAACATTGCATTTGCACACTCTTATTTACCAGTAAATCAAGAACAACCTTAGCCTCTTGATTCAACTGTGTAGCGAAATCTTGCCTAATAATTGCTGATAGATTAGAAATACCTCTCAACGGTGCCTTCAAATCATGAGTCAATACTTGCGCAAAATCGTCTAAATTACGATTTATCCTCTTCTGTGTATTCAATGAAAGTTTTAGCTTTGACAACGCAGTTTGTTGCACTTTTAAAGCTATTTCTGCTTTGATTCTTGCTTGTCTTTCAGCAAACAAAGCCAAACGGAGTGTTTGTGATTCTAAATTTATTTTCATCTTATTTGTTTCAGATTTATAATAATTAAAAAATTATCAACCTGAATATTAAGTATTTGTGTATATTTTTATTTATAAAATTAGAGACTAATTAAAAGTCTGTAAATCAAAATAAAATTATAATAAAAAATTATTTTTATTTTGAAATTACATATACTTAGATGCAGTTCTAAATACAATATAACAAAAAAATTATATACTACAAAATACATTAGTATTTTTTTTTTAACTGACAATTTGACACCCACACCACCGTTGGAATATTGTTTGCAAACAGAATAATCGGTTTTAAAATCATAAAAACTATTTTCACTATACATTAACAATGACAAAATGACCATGCAAGAAAAAGGTAATATCTCCATTCACACAGAAAACATCTTTCCTATCATTAAGAAATTTTTGTATTCTGACCACGAAATTTTCTTACGTGAACTAGTATCTAATGCGGTAGATGCTTCTCAAAAAATAAAAAGATTGGCAGCCATAGGCGAATACAACGGCGAACTAGGTGAACTAAAAGTAAAAGTATCGTTCGACAAAGAAGCCAAAACCATTACCATTTCAGACGCTGGCTTAGGAATGACTGCCGAAGAAATAAAAAAATACATCAATCAAATAGCTTTTTCTGGTGCTACTGAATTTGTAGAAAAATACAAAGACAAAGGCGATGAAAAAAACATAATCGGTCATTTCGGATTAGGTTTTTACTCGGCATTCATGGTTGCAGAGCGTGTAGACATCATCACAAAAGCACATTACGAAGGCTCTGAAGCAGTAAAATGGACTTGCGATGGCTCTACAGAATTTGAAATCACCCCAGCAGAGCGTGAACACCGTGGTACAGACATCATATTGCACGTAGCAGAAGATTCTTTAGAGTTTCTAGAAGAATATCGTTTAAAGCAAATCTTGGATAAATATTGTAAATTCTTACCCATAGAAATCGAATTCCAAGAA
>JAGNSI010000146.1 GCA_017988135.1 Pseudarcicella sp. | reverse complement strand
CTTATAAACACATTAAATAAAATCTAAATATTTAGTTTTTTTTCGAACAAAAAAAAATACAAAAACAATCTTAAATCAACCCAAACTATTATCATAGTAATATATAGTTGCACTCAAAATTTATTACTAGAACTTTGCAATAATAAATTTCCAAAAAGTTTGATTACGTAAAGCTTAATATTGGCATAAAAAATCATAAAAAAAATTTAATTATTTATAAAAAATGGTATATTTATTGAGGATAACAATCTAAAAATCAGTTTATAGTTAAAAATCAACACTATTTGATTTTATAAAAATTAGTTAAACATCAAAATTCAAAAACATGAATCTTAAACTCACATTCAAAAAATTCACAGTAATTTCATTGCTTTTAATGACTTTTACTAAAATACTAGCACAAAGAACTGGAGAAGATGCAGATTTCGAAAGTCGAATGATAAACGAAGGCAGAAATGCTGGCCATATAAAACTCAGAAACGAAAGAAAAGCAGCCAAATTAGGTGGGCCCGAAAATCAAGCTGAAAGAGAAAGAATAATAGACTCACTTTACAAAAACAATTTACTTTACAAAAGCCAAAATACAAGTTCTAAAAACCAAAGGCAAAGTGCTGCTGGTGACGTAATACCCGCACCTTTACCCATTACTACTCCTTTGAGTTTTTTTAATCGTCAAATAGAAGGATATTTTCAAATTAATAAAATCACACAAAACGAGGACGGTGTACGCTTAGACAGAACTGTTTATAATCCAGACAGTAACAGAATATATGTACTAAACGAACCTGGAAACTTATATGATGGAAAATTAGTAAATAATGGTGTTCTTGTGATGCGAAACCATAGAATTATCATCAATGACAAAGGTTTTGCTGGCGTAAAATTAACTACAGGAAAATTCAGACTAATAGCAGCAAGTAACCCAGCAGATTGGTATTCAAACAGCTGGGCATCAGGAGCATTCTTTTATTCTGACGATGAAGGTTTAAGTTGGAAAGAATCAACTGGGGGAGCCTTTACTGCAAAAAATGTTTATTGGACAGATGTAATGAAAAATGGGGACATTTTATCTCTTGTAAACAGATATGTTGGAAGTGTAAACAGTATGGCAATAATTCGCTCTAGAGATTATGGCGTTACCTATTCTGTAGTAAAATCTTGGCCATTAACAGAATCTAATAGATATATTTGCACTAAACTTTATAATACAGACGATCAATGTATTTTAGTACGAAAATTGTCTGGACAAAGCATCAATCAAGTATTTGAATATAAAAATAATACTTGGAACCTTTTAGATACTTTAGTTTCAAGTAATGCTCCTGCAACTATTACTGGTACTAATCTAAATGGTATAAAAGTTTATATCAGTACTGATAATGGCGGTGGTTTTTATACCGAAAACGGAAAAGATTTTATAGCCAAACCAAACCTGCCTGATAAATTAGAAACTGTAGCACCTTTCAATGCTCTTTATGTTTTTTCAAGAGAAGCACAACATGACTTTTCTGTAGATGGGGGAAATACTTTCGTCAAATATCCAAACAATAATGGTACTACTGGCTGGGATCCTAAACATTTAACGTTTTATAAAAAAAATGATGGCACTTGGATTTTTGTAATTGCCAACGACATGGGCTTAACATTCAACACCAGCACTACTTACCCTTCTGCAGAATCTTCTTGGAAATATGTAAACAAAGAAAATACACACGCAATATTGCACGGAGGTGTAGCTGACGACATTTCAGGACTAACTATCACTTGCCACCAAGATCCAGGAACGTTTGAACTAACAAAAACTGGAGATGACACTTATTTGTCTGTAAAGAAAAATGGTGCTGATGGTTTAAGAGCTGCAATTTCAAACAATGGTAAAGCATATTGGTATCGCCATTATTGGGATGCTTTCTACCATAATCACGCTGCAAAAACGGGTGATACTCGTAAAGCTTCTACTAATGTTTTATCCGATGATTGGTATACCCCACCTTTTGTAGGTTCTACCAAACCAAACCAAGATGCCATTTATGTGTCTGGCTATGCAAAGCTTAAAAGATTGACATATAATGCAACCAATACAATTACAAAAATAGATTTACCATATAATTTTTTTATTGAAGCTGGAGATTCTACTTGGGGTGTAGCCGTAGCAAAATCAGATTATAAAAGAATATATGTAGCTACCAAAAACAAACGCTTTTTTACTTCAAAAGATGAAGGTCAAACTTGGACAGAGACCACATATTCTGGGTCAAAACCTGACCCTAGAACAATTTATACCTATAATCAAAATAGTGGTTACGATATTGATGTTTCAGACACAGACCCTGACTATGTAGTTTGGTCTGGAGGTAGTGGGGCAAATTCTATACTAGTATCAAAAGATGGAGGGGTAACTTTCAAAACGATGACAAAAGGTATGCCTACATCCGAGAGAGCTATTAATATTTCGTTAAGCCCTGACCATCAGCTTGCTTTCAGTGGTAATTTTTATTTTTACACGGCTAAAGACAGTACTTGGCACAGCATGAAGTCTACAAGTGTACCTTCGGGTACAATTGTAAAATCGGTACAGTTTCTACCTACCCAAAACAAAGTAAGATACTTCACTTGGGGAGCGGGCATGCTTGATTTCAATATCACAAAAATAATAGGCAAAGACTATTTCAAGTTTATACTTGTTAGCGGTGAAGTAAATAGTGCCAATAATGCTTCTAGTATAAACTGGAATGTAATTGAAGACGAAAATATAGCATATTATACAGTTTTGAGAAGCACAGATAGTTTGAATTTTGTAAGTATTGGCAATAAAACAGCTTTAGCCAACAACCTACCTACAAACAATTACCAAATGCCTGATTCTTTAAAAGATATTACTGCACCTGTAGCTAAAATATATTATCAAATAGTATCAGTGTACAAAGACAGCTCTCGTGTAAGAAGTAACACCATTTCGATGGGAGGAATTTTAGGGCCTTTAAAATTACATTTTGAGGAGTTTAGTCTTAGCAATAAAGACAATATTGTAAATATAAAATGGAAAGCTCCTAACGCAAACCTACAAAGCTTAACATTGCAAAAAAGTACTGATGGTGAAAATTTTGTTGATGTAAAGACTATTATTAAAAGTTCAAATACAAATCTAAACAGCAATGTTTTTACAGACAAAATAAGTAATGCTGCAAACAATGAAACAGTTTACTATAGAATAGTAAGTAAAGATGCTAATAACCAAACACAATATAGCTCAATATTGGCAACTCAGAAACTGGTTATCACTGACTTAATTTCTTTAAAAACTCAAAAAATATCACTATCACCAAATCCAGCAAAAAATTATTTAGATATCAATTTGAAAAATATTTCTAGCCCATTCGAAACAAGTATAGTTGACATTTTAGGTAAAAATCATTTAGTGCATAAACCAACAGAAATAGTTAAAGATGAAAAATACAGCTTAGATATTTCCAGCTTAGAAAGTGGTATATACTTCTTAAAATTGGCTTCAAAGCAAACTATTTTCATCAAAAAATTCATTAAAACCAAAAACAATTAATTCTTTTAATCCCCAAAATGTAAATTTACATTTTGGGGATTATTTTTTGAACAATTAAATTAAAGACTAATGTAAATTTACATTTTGGGGATTATTTTTTGAACAATTAAATTAAAGACTAATGTAAATTTACATTTTGGGGATTATTTTTTAAAGATTAAAGTCTAATTCACACTTTGTGGATTATTTTTTTGAAATCTCTATAACTAGTTTACATTGATAAACGGATCCCAAGTAAAGTAACCAATAATATTTCCTGTTGCATTGTTTACTAAGGTAAAAGACAAAGTATACTGAATCTGAACGCCAATTTTCAAAATAGTTCCAGAAACTGTACTCACTTGATTTACAAATTTGGTTGGCGTAGTAGCTGTAGGATTACCCAATGCCAAATAAGCATATGCTTGCCCACAAGCATAAGACAAAGGCACATTGATAGAACCTGCAGGATTGAAATTACCTGAATACAAGTAAGGAGTTTGGTCAAAATTATTATCAAATGTCGTAATAGCCCACTCTACAGTATCGCCGCCATTAGCACTTATTTGAAGCTCAGACTGCCCTTGTGTATTGTTACTTACCGAACTGTTGGGTGCTATCATTGAGATAAAAACATTTGAACTGTCGTATGAACCTAAATTGGTAGGTGCATTTAAAGAACCTGCAGAAAGTTTTCCCAACGCTACTTGTGTAGCTAAAGCAGCTCCATCTACTGCGATTAATACATTAATTGTTGCCATGATGTGTTATGTTGTTTTGTTTGAAATTTCCTACTCATTTGGCTTTTCAGAAAACGCCCCGTTTTAAAAAAAGTGGTTGGCTGGTCTCCACTATCATAAATCTACAAAAGCTAGCATTTCAATGATTTATGATAGTAAATGTACAATAAGCAGTAAGTAGGGAATTATTTTTTTACACAGCAAGGCACATTAGCTTCATAAGTGCTTAAAAATTGGGCATAAAATATTTTTTAGATGGGATGCAATAGTTATTTCAACAAACCTGCACTCCACTGGAGCTTATAAATAGATTTATAAAATTTTGCTTTCAGTTCGGTAAGCTTTACTTCGTTTTCTAGCACTTTATTTTCACGAGAATTGATTAGGAACAAAGAACTTTCACCATTAAAAAACAATGTCTCTTCACCTTTTAGCAACTTTTGCAAATTACCAAGCATAGCTCTTTGTAGGAAAATTTGTTTTTTTAAGGTTAAATACTCATTGAAATAATTGTTTACTTTAAGCGATATTCCAAATGATTTTTGATTTTGAGCTATTTGTGTTTCTTCAATTTTTAGCAATGATTTTTTATACTCACCTCTTCCTGCCGAAAAAAGCAAAGGCATTTCAAACTTCAAACCATACTGATAATTATTTTGAAAAGCAAAACCATCGGAATAAAAAACGTTGTATCCCTTACTGAGATGATTATACTTAAAATCTAATTTAGGTAACATTTCCTGAAATTTCAACTTTTTATCTATTCCTAAGACAGCTAATTTCTGATTATACAACTGCAATTCAGGGTGATTTCGTTGAGCTTCTATTTGTAAATCATTCAGATTCAACAATACATTTTGTATATTTTCTTCGTTTTCCCAATTTTTAGCTGGAATTATTTTATCAGAAAGCAGGTAAGCAACATTGTTTTCTTTCCACAAAAAAGCACTTAATGCCAATGTTTCGTTTTGAAATTTAAGCCAACTATCGTTTTTTTGTAACTCAAAACTTTGCATTTGTGACTGTGCTTCTACGGTATCAATTGCTGGTCTTTCGCCATTGAAATACGCTTTTTTGACCATTTCGTAGCGTTGCTGACTGATTTTAAAGTTTTTTTCTACAATTTCATACACTTTATACGCATTTGCCCACTCCCAATATTCAACCGCAGCATCCAAAATTATGGTATTTAGCACAGCATTCTGCTCGGTTTGAGCCATATTTTGATACAATTTTGCTTGCTGAAGATAAGCTCTTCTTTTATCTAAAACCAAATTTTTTAACAATGGAAAACTCAAACCTATATAAATAGATTTCCCTACAGTTTCGGATGTGTCAAAGCGATTGCTCGATAAATTTTCAAGCCCTTCCGTAACTTCTATG
>JAGNSI010000039.1 GCA_017988135.1 Pseudarcicella sp. | reverse complement strand
ACCATAAGAATACCATGTTTTTTGAGGCTCGCAAGCTAAAATGTATTTTACTCCATCTATTGGTAGGTTTTTTAACCTTGTCTCTGCTATAGGCTCTATCATCAATAATTTAATATCAAAAGGATGTCCCATAATATGCTCGTATTGTTCTCTTAATTGATTATTTAGTTCTTTTAAAAAAGATTCTGACGCATTGTATCTTAATTGAAATAAATCCAACCATTTGATTGATGTTTTTTTCATAATTTATTATTTATATAGAATTGCTTCATTAACTAAAATAGAACCACATATTATCATAGGTATTGCTACTGCACTAGCTGTGCCTAACGAAAATGCTTCACATGGTTGCTGTAAAAATACAATCTATCTAATTCCATAACTCCAATTTATGGCTTTTATTCTAGTATTCTACAATGTTGGCGAAAAATGTCGTCGTCGAGTCGTCAGTGAAGACACTGACGAAGGCGGAGGATTCAGTAAAACAAAACTTAGAAAAGAATCAAACATAGTAAAATCAAATTCTTTTAAACAAAAAAACAAACCATAATTTCTGTATATAAAACCTCAACAACATGTTTTAGCACAATAAAAAGACAATACAAAAAATCAAAAAAATCGAAAAAACAGAAAAGATAGGCATTCAAAAAGATAATTTACTTATTTTTGTGGGATTCAATATTAAATTCATATTCAGAATGCCTGACGTAATCAAACAAATACCGCTCAATTATTACATTTTATTCAGCACTGCACTGTTTTGTATAGGAATAGTAGGTGTACTGGCACGCCGCAATGCCATCATTATTTTTATGTCGGTAGAGCTGATGCTCAATGCCGTAAATCTATTGTTGGTAGCTTTTTCTTCTTATAAAGGTGATGCTACGGGTCAAGTATTTGTGTTTTTCATTATGGCAGTAGCTGCGGCAGAAGTAGCAGTGGGTTTAGCTATTATAGTAATGATATACCGTAATATCAGGTCGGTGGATATTGGGTTGCTCAATCGCCTTAAATGGTAATTTTAAAAAAAAAGAAACAAAACTAAAACTCAATTTTTTGATACATTAATATCAGTCGTATGTCCATTTTAGTAATACTGATTCCACTACTACCGCTTTTAGGTTTTCTGATAAATGGTATTGGTTTCAAAAAAATCAATCATTTCTTAGCATCTACTATAAGTATTGGTGCTGTACTTATTCCATTTATAGTTTCAGGATATTTATTTTTCAACTTCGAAAAGCCAGAAGTCATTCACCTTTTCGATTGGATAAAAGTAGGCAACCTAAACATTTCAATGTCATTGCTTATAGATCAGCTATCGTTATCTATGCTTTTAATAATCACAGGCATAGGCTCATTGATACATTTATACTCGGCAGGATACATGAGCCATGACGAAGGTTTTGGCAAGTTCATGGCTTTCCTCAATCTTTTTATATTTTTCATGCTACTATTGGTATTGGGTTCCAACTATGTAGTCATGTTTATAGGTTGGGAAGGTGTAGGTTTATGCTCGTACCTACTGATAGGTTTTTGGAACAAAAACAATAACTATGGCACAGCCGCCCGCAAAGCATTTATCATGAACAGAATAGGTGACTTAGGCTTTTTGATAGGCATATTTGTCACTATACAGCACTTTGGAACTATAGATTATTTAGCACTAAAAGAAGCAATCACTACTGGTAATTATAGTATTGGTGACCATACTTTAACCATCATCACAGGCTTATTTTTTATAGGTGCAATGGGGAAATCGGCACAAATACCACTGTACACTTGGCTACCAGACGCTATGGCAGGACCTACGCCAGTATCTGCCTTGATACACGCCGCCACTATGGTAACAGCCGGAATTTACATGATTATTCGTTCAAACTTCATGTATTCTTTGGCACCAGAAACCCTACACGTAGTAGCTTGGATAGGCGGAGCCACAGCATTGCTGGCTGCATCTATAGGTTTATTTCAAAACGATATCAAAAAAATATTGGCCTATTCTACTGTATCTCAGTTGGGTTATATGTTTATGGGCTTGGGTGTAATGGCTTATTCGTCATCATTTTTCCATGTTATGACGCACGCTTTTTTCAAAGCTCTTTTATTTTTGGGAGCAGGCTCTGTGATTCACGCCATGTCAAACGAGCAAGATATTCGACAAATGGGTGGATTAAGAAAAAAACTACCTATTACCTTTATCACCTTTTTGATAGGTACAATAGCCATTTCTGGTATACCTCCTTTTTCGGGATTCTTTTCAAAAGACGAAATATTAGCCCATGTGTACGAACACAATCCTAGCCTTTGGGCTATGGCACTATTGGGTTCTTTGATGACTTCTTTTTATATGTTTAGGGTACTTTTTCTTACATTCTTTGGTGAATTTAGAGGTACAGAAAAGCAAAAATCTCATCTTCACGAGTCACCACTTTCTATGACATTACCATTGATGGTATTGGCAGTATTTGCAGCCATAGCTGGTATATTCAACTTACCACATATTTTTGGAGGGCATAGCCAATTAGCAAATTTTTTATCTCCCTTAATAATATCTTCTCAAACTGAAGGTGCAATAATAGACGAATCATTGGAAATCAAACTAATGGGTATATCTGTAATCATAGCTATAGTGGCAGCATTGGCAGCTTATTATATATATGTAATACAAAAAAGAGTACCTACACAGGATAATGCCATAAAAGGATTACAGAAATTAGTTTACAACAAATACTATATAGATGAACTTTATAATAATTTATTTGTAAAACCAATAGTATGGTTATCAGGATTTTTCCATAATATCATAGATTTTCTAGTAATTGATTTTGCAGTGGAAGGCATTGGCAAAATCACAAAATATGCTTCAAGCGAGTCTAGAAAAATACAAAATGGTACTACAGGCTCATATATCTTTTATATGGTAATAGCCATAATAGCGCTAGTAGCTTATTCAGTTTGGGGATTATTGCCTTTTTCAAAATAAAATTAAACACATACATAGACTATATATAGTATGCTTACAATTACTTTATTATTATTACCCATTATCATTGCTATTCTTGTACTGTTGGCAGGTGACAAAAATGCCAAAGCCATTGCATGCTTGGGTGCCTTTGTTGAATTGGTATTGGGTGCCTATACATTCTCTATCTTCGAAAAGAATAGTGCTGTTCAATTTCAAAAAAGTTATGTTTGGATAAGCGATTTAGGGATAAATTTTAGCTTTGGTATAGACGGAATAAGTATGATACTGGTTGCATTAACAACCATTTTGGTGCCATTTATTATTTTGTCATCTGTAGGAAATAGACACAGCAAACCAGCTGTATTTTATGCCTTGATATTGGCAATGCAAAGTGCATTGATAGGTGTTTTCACGGCACAAGATATATTTTTATTTTATTTCTTCTTCGAGGCAGCACTTATTCCTATATACTTTATAGCAGCCAATTGGGGTGACGAAAACAGACTACCCGTTACCATAAAATTCTTCATATATACCATTTTTGGTTCATTGTTTATGCTTTTGAGCATAGTATATTTATATCTATTGACCCCAGGTAACCATTCAGCAGAAATTACAGATATTTATAGTGTAGCTAAAAGTTTAGATTTAAAAGTTCAAACCATACTTTTCGCTGCGTTTTTCATAGCTTTTGCTATTAAAATGCCACTATTTCCTTTTCATACGTGGCAACCTGACACGTATGTGTCTGCCCCAACCACAGGCACCATGCTACTGTCTGGAATTATGCTAAAAATGGGTGTTTATGGACTTATTCGTTTGTTATTACCCATTGCACCATTAGCCCTTGAAAAATACGGATACATAGCCATCATACTTTCTGTAATAGGCATCATATATGGTTCTATAATAGCTATTCAACAAAAAGACATGAAGCGATTGATCGCCTATTCGTCTTTTGCTCACGTAGGATTAATGGCAGCGGGGATTTTCTCTGGTACTTTAGACGGCTTGCAAGGTGCTATGATACAAATGCTGGCACATGGTATAAATGTAGTAGGTTTGTTTTTTGTTATAGAAATCATTCAACAGCGAACAAAATCTAGAGATTTAGCACATTTGGGAGGAATTACTCAAAAATCAAAATCTTTGAGTATTTACTTTTTAATAATACTTTTAGGTGCAGTAGCATTGCCTTTGACAAACGGTTTTGTAGGAGAATTTTTACTCCTCAAAGGGCTTTACCAATACAATATTTACTATGGCACTATAGCTGGATTAACGATTATTTTAGGTGCGGTATACATGCTTAGGATGTTTCAAAAATCTATGTTTGGTATTACATCTAAACTAACAGACAATTTTAAAGACCTTGTCTTTGAAGAAAAAATTGTGTTGTTTTCAATCGCATTTTTAGTATTAAGTATTGGTATTTCGCCCAATACATTCTTATCTATCAGTGAACCAGCAGCGGCTAGCTTATTAAAACTGATCAATAAGTAAACATTTTTTGCACTATCATACAAAATTTTCAAATAATTAGATTTGGTAAATGAATACAATAACAGCATTATCTATTTCAGGAATATTAAGCTTGTTTTTAGGATTTTCGAACAATAAAAAAATATTGTTGCCTGCCACATTAGTATTTATTCTTATTGCATTGGGAGTAAATATTCAAGAAGGCTTGCATGAATATTTGTGGTTTGGTAACATGATGAAGACAAACCATACTTCGGCTTGTTTTACTTCTATAATCTTGGTAGCAGTACTATTGGTAACAGCACTCTCAAAAAACTTTGAAAGTACACACGAATACTCACAACCAGCAGAATACTATGCACTCATGCAGTTTGCCGCAGTTGGGGCAATCATGATGGTAACTTTTCAAAACATATTTATGCTTTTTGTGGGGATAGAGATCCTGTCTGTATCTATGTATGTTCTCACAGGGTCAGACAAAACTAGTTTGCGTTCTAATGAAGCTGCCTTAAAATATTTTTTAATGGGAGCTTTTGCTACAGCAATATTTCTTTTCGGTGTAGCTTTGGTTTATGGAGCTACAGGCTCGTTTGATATCTATCAAATAGGTGCTGCCATTAAAGAAAGTACTCCCATTATGGGCACGCATGTAGACCCAGTTTTAAACATTGGTGTAATTATGCTATTCATAGGCTTGTTATTCAAAATATCTGCTGCTCCATTTCATTTTTGGACACCTGATGTTTACGAAGGAGCTCCGAGTATTTTTACAGCCTTTATGTCTACCGTGGTGAAAACTGCTGGCATAGTAGCATTATATAAAATACTAAGTATAGCTTTTCCTGGCAAATATGTTTTATGGGGCAATCCTTTGATATACATTATTTATGCTACATTAATAATAAGCAACATTACAGCACTTTACCAAAAAAGCTTCAAAAGAATGATGGCTTATTCTAGTATTTCGCATGCAGGATATCTACTTATAAGTATTTTAGCATTTTCTGAAAATAATAACCAAAACTCTATTTCTGCCTTATTCTTCTATTCTGTAGCCTATACTTTAGCTACAATTGCTGCTTTCGGCGTATTGATGGCAGTTTCTGAAGCCAAAACAAAAGACGGAAAAGCTGACGAAAGTATAGATGCTTTTAACGGACTAGCACATAAAAACCCCTTACTTGCCGTAGTGCTTGGTGTTTCAATGTTATCTTTATCAGGAATACCACTTACAGCTGGATTTTTAGGAAAATTATTTGTTTTTACTGATGCCTTTAGTTCAACTCATAACGTATTTAAAAACATTTTAACAGTGGCTATACTGATGTCTACAGTAGGTATATATTATTATTTCAAACCTATCATTGCGGCATTCTTCAAAAATGGCAATACAGAAAAAATAGAACTCAGTAACATTTATAAAATAGCTTTAATCATCATAACTGGGCTTACGCTACTATTTGGTATAGCTCCAGATTTCATCAAAAACTTAATTTAATTTGTCAAGGTCAGAACTACTTAACAAAAAAGACATTTTAGCCTACTTTTTAGTAGCAGGCTCTGGCGTGCTTGTACAGCTTGCCTGTAGTAGCTTAATACAAAGCTGGTTTGCCATACCTTTTCAAGATTCTATTTTACCGGCGTATTTCATTTCGCTTATTTATGGTTTTTTTCTAACCAAAATATTTGCGTTCAATTCTCGTAAAAGCAGCCAAACAAGGCGTGAAATGGTTAAGTTTTTGATGGTAGCTATGTTTTCTGGATTTGTAACCTGGTTTTTTGCATCCTATACGTACGAAAAATCTATTGCAATACTAGATATTCAATACTATACCATACCTTATTCTAGAAAGAAAATCAATCTCAATGAACTTACTTGCTACTTGATAGGCAATGGATTTAGTTTTTTGACAAATTATTTTTTACATAAAACTTTTACTTTCAAAAACACAGGTTTTTATAATAGATTGAAGACCGTATTGAATAAAATATAATTAAAAATAGATTTAATATATTTTGTAGACAATATAACACCTGCAATCAACTTTGGAACTTAAAAATTACACCCTTCGCTAAGTAAATAAATAAAAATAATTATATTATCAACGAATAAAATATAATTATTACCACAACTAAAGGCAATTCTTAATTTTTCCTTAATTTTTTAAGAAAATTATTTGGTAAATAAAAAATTGTATTTAACTTTGTAGAGGAAATTAAAAAACAAAAAATAAAATGAAAAAAGTATTTGCTTTAACATTGGTAGCTGGTATGATCTCTCTAGCTTCATGTAACGAAAAAAAAGGTGAAACTGCTAACGTAGATTCTACTTTAACTGAAACTGTTGATTCTGCTGTAACTGCAGTTGATTCAGCTGCTACTTCTTTAGTTGATTCAGCTGCTTCAGCTGGTGCTGCTGTAGCTGATTCAGTTACAAAATAATTGTATATCAATTGATAAAAAAAGCTTCACTTTCGTGAAGCTTTTTTTATTTTAAATATATTCAATAAAACTACTTTGGAAAAAGACTACAAAATATTCCAAAAATATTTTCCACCTATGGCGGTAGAATATTGTTTTACACTTTGGAGTAATCTAAAATTTAAATTTAAAATTACCCAACACAGAAATTCAAAACTGGGCGATTATAGTTACAGCACTCATCGAGGACACAATATTACTATAAATCACAATCTCAACCCTTACTCTTTTTTGGTTACTTATATACACGAAGTAGCCCACATGATAACTTTTCAAGAATACAAAGGAAATGCTTTGCCACATGGCATAGAATGGAAACGCAATTTCCTAAAAACGTTTCTACCAATTCTAAATAGTGAAGTATTGCCCGAAACATTATTGCAAGCATTGACCAATTACCTAAAAAACCCAAAAGCATCTAGCCTTGCAGACCCCAAACTTGTAATAGCTCTAAGGGTATACGATACTATTTGCGATACAGCAAACCAAGAAAATACAAGTATTGAGCTCAACCAACTACCATTAGGGACAAATTTCAAAATCGGGAACAGGCTTTTTAGTAAAGGTGAACTGAGACGCACACGATACCTGTGTACAGACCTCACTTCGAATAAAAAATACTTAATAACCAGCTTGGCTTTGGTAAAAAAAGTTTAAATTTAACAACCAATATTAGTTCAAATTCTACCCATTGAAACACTTTATTAAAAAAATATTAGCCATTTGCTTATTGCTATCCTTGGCAAACCATTCAACTTTTGCTCAAAACTCGGTTTTAGCATCGGGCGATTGGTACAAAATAGGAATAATAAAAACTGGTATTTATAAAATAGATGCTAATTTTTTAAAAAAGTTAGGACTAGATCCCAATACAATTAACCTTAAAAATATACGAATTTTTGGTAACAATGACGGAATGCTTCCTCAAAAAAACAGTGCAATCCGACCAATAGATTTACGAGAAAACGCATGTCAAATCATTCAATCAAATACTTCAAATGCCTTTTCGGAAGGAAATTATTTGATCTTTTTGGGGATTTCTCCAGATGAAATAACTTACAACAAAATAAAAAAAACTATTCAGCACAATAAAAATATTTATTCAGACACTGCTTTCTATTTTATAAATATTTCTGAAAATGAAGGCAAAAGAATAAACCAAGCCCCTATCATCGCTTCCGAAAATAGTATTGAAACTTATGATGACTATCAATACGTTGAAAACGAAGAAGTAAACATATTGCAATCTGGAAAAAAATGGTTTGAAAAGATAGAAACTAAAAATATAAATTTCGAAACAGAAAATATTGTCAAAAATTCTGATATTTTTTTAAATGCAGCATTAGTTTCCACAAATATTACAGAGCAATCTAATTTTAATATCTCATTCAATAATTCAAAAATAGGCAGAGCCACTATTGCACGTGTTGAACCTGGCCCTTACACCAAAAAAGCAAATTTGACAAACTATTCTACCTATGTAAATGAAGCTAGCATTAACCAAAACAACTTATTAAATATTGAAATAAAAGTTTTAAATGACAACGGTATTAATACCTATGGTGGGCTTTTAGATTATTTGAGTATTCAAACCAAAAAAACATTACAATTCAATGGAAAAACTATGCTATTTTACTCGTTTGATAGCCATAATTTCCCGCAAGTTCAATACAAAATAAGCAACCCAAATCAAAGAAAAATGAATGTTTGGGACATTACAGATGCCAATAATGCTCAACTAATAACTGAAAATAATACAAACTCAAGCGTTTCATTTGGCTCAAATACAAGTATTTCGAATAAATTTATAGCTTTCGATTTGAACGAAGCTACCACACCCATTAGTAGCTTAAAAATAAAGAATCAAAACTTACACCAATTGCCTGTTCCGAACATGGTGATAGTGGCGCCACCCAACTTCAAACAAGAAGCAGAAAGATTGGCAAAACATAGAAGTGAACATGATAATTTAAATGTAACTACTGTATTGATTAATGAGATTTACAATGAATTTTCGAGCGGAAAACAAGATATAACCGCAATAAGAGATTTTTGCAAAATGCTTTATCAAAAAAATCCTTTGCAATTCAAATATTTATTACTCTTCGGTGATGCATCGTACGATTATAAAAAAATACAAACTCAATACATAGGCGAAAGCATTTATAATGAAATACCCACCTACCAAAGCAATGACTCTTTTAGACCAACTTATACATTCTGCTCAGATGATTATTTTGGACTCTTAGAAAACAGTGAAGGAGAGTGGAATGAAGATACAAGAAACTTTGAAAGTTTAGACATAGGAATTGGTAGACTTCCAGCTAAATACCTTGAAGAAGCAAAAAATATTGTAGACAAAATCATAGCTTACGACAAAGGAACTACCAATACAGGATATAACAATTGGAAAAACACAATAAGCCTAGTAGCTGATGATGAAGATTGGAATGTTCATCAAAACGATGCTGAAAAACACGCCAACTCTATCTACAGAAACAATCCAAGTATAGAGGTAAACAAAGTATATTTAGACGCTTATTTACAAACCATTACCCCTAATGTAGAATCAAAAGCAGCAAATAAAGCTGTTGTAGAATGCTTTAATAATGGTTCATTGGTAATCAATTACAGTGGCCATGGCGATGAAAGAGAATGGGCGGCAGAAAAATTATTAACACTTGCTAATGTTGAAAACTTTGCAAATTCCGACAGGCTACCACTTTTATTTACCGCAACTTGTCAATTTGGAAAATTTGACAACCCTGGAAAAGTAACCTCTGCAGAATTGTTATTACTCCAACCAAAAGGAGGAGCTATAGGATTGATGACTACTACAAGACCCGTTTATCAAAATAGCAATTACATTATAAATGAAGCTTTTTACAATAACTTATTCAAAAAAAATACAGATGGAAGCTATAAAACTTTAGGCGAAATTCTCAAAAACACTAAAAATATAAGTATTGATTCTGTTAAAAATAGAAATTTTACACTACTGGGAGATCCATCTATGAAGCTGAAATTTCCAGAAAACAAAATCCTAATAACTCATTTAAACAATAAATTTATTCAAGCTAATGACACCTTGAAAGCAGGTGCAAAACCTTTGATAAGAGGTGAAATAATAAACCCTGCAAACAACAAAATAGAAACAAGTTTCAATGGAATAGTACGAATAAAAATATTTGATAAATTAAAAAAAGTAAAAACATTAGGTGCAATAGATAAAAATGAAAGTGCAAATAGTCCATTTGAATATCAATTGTACAATTCATTACTTTATGATGGCACTGCAAAAGTCACAAATGGTGTATTTGAGTTTAGCTTTACAGTTTCAAAAAATATAGAATACCAAATAGGTAAAGGTAAAATTTATTTATTCGCAGAAAACAGCACCAATAACAGCACTGCAAACGGCTATCTTGATCCTTTAATCGGAAGCGACATACAAAGCGAAGCAGACGTAACGCCTCCTAAAGTAACCGTTATGTTTGACAACTCACCTTATACTGAGAATATGATTCTCAATAGCTATATAAATCTAAAAGCCAAACTTTTCGATGAAAATGGCATCAACAGGAGTAACAACAATTTACTACATGAAGCTACCATTATCATTGACCAAAAAACCGAGATAAAATGCAATAATTATATCACTAGCTTACTAGATAACCCTAACGCTAATGAGCTGAATTTTAGTTTTTTAAATCTAAAACCAGGCAATCATATTATTACTTTAAAAATTTGGGACAACAACAATAATCTTACAGAGCAATCGTTTAACATAAGCGTTGTTGCACCTGAAAGCAAAATCAATAAGCTAAAAGTATTTCCAAATCCTTTTAAAAATGTTGTAAATTTCGAATTCGAAAACCCTTTTGTAGGAGAAGATATTCAAATAGATATTTTATTTATTACAACAAAAGGAATTATAATTTCTACAATATCCAAAAATATACCTCTATCAGGGTTAAAAATAGAGGAATTGAAATGGGAGATAAATGATAGTTTCAAAAAAATGTCTGATAAAACATATTTTTATTCTATTTTTGTAAAATCTTTAAACTCAGGTAACACCTTAAAAACAACAGGCAAACTATTACTTGCCAATTAAAATGAAAGAAAAAAATAAAAAAATTATGACGCCACTAAAAAACATTTTCAAAGCCAAAGCAAGTATATTTTTTTTGTTGATAACTACTGGTGCCGCTTTTTCTCAAGGAACTACTACTGCCCCTGTTACTACGACTGTAAATGAAGGTAGAACTCCCACACCAGCTTTACCTTTTCTACTTATAGCCACAGATGCTAGGAGTGCTGCCATGGGAGATGCTGGCGTAGCAACTGCCACAGATGTAAACGCAATTTTCTGGAATCCAGCAAGGCTAGCTGTTGCAGACAAAAGCGGTGGAATTACTGCTTCTTTCACTCCTTGGCTACGTGCGTTAGTAGATGACATGTCATTGCTAAACATAGCTGGCTACAAACAATTTGGCAATTATGCTTTCGGCTTAAGCATTAACTATTTCAACCAAGGTGAATTTACAGCTACAGATGCAATAGGAACAGAGATAGGAAAATACAAATCTAACGAATATGCCATTGCGGGAAGCGGTTCGATGAAATTATCCGACAAATCCTCACTAGGCTTAAACATAAAATATCTGGTATCTGACCTAACGGGTGGGTTAACAGGAAGCGCTTCACCTACATTAGTAGCCCAAACTGCTGCAGCCGATATCAGTTACTTTTTCAACATGAAACGTGACAAAAAATGGAACTATACCTTTGGAGCTATGATTTCTAACATTGGAGGTAAAGTAAGTTATGGCGACAAAGGAAATAACTTTTTACCTACTAATCTCAAGCTAGGCATGGCTGGTATAAGAATGCTTGACACTAGAAATAAATTGACCTTAACTGCCGATATCAACAAACTAATGACCCCAACTCCTCCCAAAAAAGATGCTTCGGGTAAAATAATTGCTGGCGGATACAACCCTGATAAAGACAATTCTGCTCTTGGTGTTGCATTTAGCTCATTTGGAGATGCACCAGACGGATTCAGTGAGGAGCTTAAAGAATTCACTTTGTCGTTGGGAGCAGAATATCTATATAATAATATGTTTGCTATAAGAGCTGGATACCATGACGAAAGCGAACAAAAAGGAAATAGAAAATATTTCACTACAGGGCTAGGACTTAAATATCAAGAAGACTTAAGCATAGATTTAGGCTATATGATTCCTGTTGCAGGGAAACAAAGCCCGCTAGCAAATACTTGGAGAATAAGCCTTGCATACCATTTCGAGTAAGCAAAACCAATAAAATAAAACTTTTAGATGCGAATGTGTTTTAAGCAAATCACATTCGCATTTTGTTGTTTAAAGCTTAGCCAAAACACATCCAATAGCCGATTGGAAAAACACCAAAAATAAAATGCAAGAATTACTACAAAGAAACATAGCTCCAAAATTCCAAACTATAAAACAAATACTTCTGCCACCAGCCTCAAAAAAAACATTTCAGAATGGTATAGAAGCAATATTTGTAAATACAGGAATACAAGATATATTAAAATTAGAACTCAGTTTCAAAAATATCGTTTCTACTGATTACACAAAAGCTACCGCACAGTTTGCTTTCAAGATGCTTACAGAAGGCACTATGCAATATAATTCACATGCTATCAGCGAACACTTCGACCAACATGGCGGCTTTATAGAAACCACACAAGGAATGGATAATAGTAGCATAGTTGTGTATGGACTTAGCAAATACATCCATCAATATGTATTTATGCTAAACGAAATGCTTACAAACAGTACATTCCCTGCCAACGAACTACAAACAGCAAAGGATATTGCCATTCAAAACCTAAAATTAAACAACGAAAAAAATAGCTTTCTTGCCAGTAAAGCTATTCGGAAATTATTATTTCATGAAACACACCCATATGGATTTGTTTTAGAAGAAAGTGATATTGCCAATATCAAGCAAGATGAACTGGTAAGCTACCACAATACTTTTATCAAAAATCAACCTTTCAGCTTACAACTGTCAGGAAAAATCAATGATGAAACTTTACAGATCATAGAAAATACATTTGGCACAACACAAAAGTATTACAATAACAACGCTGTTTTAATAGACAACGAAACAAAAAATACAATAACAAACACCCTCATAAAACGCCCAAAAGCTTTGCAATCAAGTATCAGACTGGGAAAAAAAATGCTTACAAGAGGGCATGAAGATTACCATAAAATACTCCTTACCAACGAAATACTTGGTGGATATTTCGGCTCAAGATTAATGAAAAACATCAGAGAAGAAAAAGGGCTTACATATGGAATTTCTTCCAGCATAGTCGCCCTGAAAGAAGAAGCTTACTTGGTAATAGGAGCAGATGTAAAAAAAGAATTCACACAACTAACAATTGATGAAATAAAAAAAGAAATACGTATTTTACAAACCCAACTTGTACCTAGTGATGAATTAGAAACCGTCAAAAACTATTTAGCAGGTGCTTTCGCAGGTTCAGTAAATACACCTTTCGAAATAATGGAAAGGCACAAAATTATAGCAAACGAAAACTTGTCCAATGATTTTTATGACCAATACATCCCTAAAATAAACAGCATTACAGCCGAACAAGTAAAAGAAACGGCAATAAAATATTTCAATATCGACTCAATGGTGGAAGCTATAGTAGGAGATTTACAATAAACATCAAGCACAAAAAGACACGAGTAACATGACAACAAGAACAGAATTAGGCACATTAGGAGAATTTGGGCTAATCAACAGGATAGCCTCAAAAACTGTTCACTACAATACAGAAACCATATTGGGCATAGGAGACGATGCTGCTATACTAGATGCAAACAGTCAGCAAGTACTCATATCTACAGACTTGCTTTTAGAAGGCATACATTTCGACCTCAGCTATTGTCCACTAAAACATTTGGGTTATAAAGCCGTAGCAGTAAACGTATCTGACATAGCAGCGATGAATGGTATACCCAAACAAATAACCGTAAGCCTAGGATTATCAAACAGAATGTCGGTTGAAGCAATAGACGAACTATACGAAGGGATAATGGCAGCTTGCGAAAACTACAAAGTAGATTTAATTGGAGGCGACACTTCATCGTCTCGCTCTGGCTTGATTATCTCTATAAGCGTTTTGGGACTCGCCAATACAAACGAAATTGTAACAAGAAACAATGCTAATGCTGGAGATATCATTTGCGTTACAGGAGATTTGGGCGGTGCACTTTTAGGACTACAAGCTCTTGAACAAGAAAAACAAGTATTTTTAGCAGACCCTAGCATGCAACCGCAACTGAGCGAAAAAGATTATGTCGTAATGAGGCAGCTAAAACCAGAAGCTCGCATGGATGTAATCTACGACTTAAGAGAAAAAGGAGTAATCCCTACCGCAATGATAGATATTTCAGACGGCTTATCTTCCGAAATATTACATATTTGTAAAAAATCAGGACTTGGAGCTACCATTTTCGAGGATAAAATACCAATAGACGACCAAAGTTACCTTGTAGCAACAGAAATGAATATTAGTCCACTTACCGCAGCACTCAATGGCGGAGAGGACTACGAGCTACTATTTACCATCAAACAAAGCGATTACGAAAAAATCAAATTGATGCCTGACATTACAACTATCGGCTATATGAACGAAGATCCAAACAAAAAACAATTGGTTCTGAAATCTGATCAAACAGTAGAGCTTACAGCACCAGGTTTTACGCACTTTTAAGATATAGTTTCAATAGAAAAACTTAACTAAAAAAAAGAATTTCAATAAATTGCGTTAAAACTTTTCACAAATTCAAACAAAAAATAAGATTTTCAGAAAAACATTATATTAATTTGAAAATATATTTACATTTGAGATAAATATAAGTTTTAACATATTATAAAATTTTGTCAAAAAAATAAATTCAAAAAAAAATGTCTAAAGGAACACTCATTACCATTGGTGCCATACTATTATTAGTTTTATGGGGAATTAGTACTCGCAACGGAATGGCTACAGGCGAGCAAGATGTAGATGCTTCATGGGGAAAAGTACAATCTGCCTACCAAAGAAGAGCAGACTTGATACCCAACCTTGTAAAAACCGTTCAAGGTGTTGCCAATTTTGAAAAAGGAACTCTTACAGATGTTATCAACGCAAGAGCAAGCGCCACACAAATTAAACTAGATGCCAAAGATTTAACGCCAGAAAACATGGCTAAATTTCAAGCAGCACAAAGCCAATTGAGTGGAGCATTATCAAGGTTAATGGCAGTATCAGAAAACTACCCACAGTTGAGAGCTACCCAAAATTTCTCTGAATTACAAGCACAGCTAGAAGGCACTGAAAATCGTATAAAAGAAGAAAGAGACCGCTTTTCGGATGTCGTAAAAAACTTCAACAACAAAATAGTAAAATTTCCAGCAAATTTAATTGCTAGCTTTTCAGGCTTTACCAAAAAAGGATACTTCACTGCAGATGCAGGTGCAGAAAAAGCACCAGCGGTAGACTTCGGAAAATAATTTAAAAATATAATGTTGAGTGTATGATTAATTAAAACAATTATACACTCAACATTATATTAAAAACTCATAATTAGCAGATTACAAAAATCAATTAAGAAGCGTAATTATAAAACAGCAGCCAAATGCCAAAAAATTTCTTTACTACCGAACAGCAATCCGAAATAGTAAATGCAATAAAACAGGCTGAAAAACGCACTTCAGGCGAAATAAAAATTCATATCGAAAAAAAATGCAATGCTCCTGTATTAGAACATGCAAGCGTAATTTTCGAACAATTAGGAATAGGAAATACTGTTTTGCAAAACGGCGTTTTGATTTACATGAGTATTGAAGATAGAAAAATAGCCATTCTAGGTGATAAAGGAATAGACAAAGTTGTGCCAAATGACTTTTGGGAATCAATATATACAAGCATCAAACAAAAATTCAAAGAAGGAGCATTCACTCAAGGTTTGGTAAATGCAATTTCACAAACTGGCGTACAACTTCAAGCATATTTCCCATTGGCTGAAGGCGATAAAAATGAACTTTCAGACGAAATATCTTTTGGAGAATAGACACTTTAAAAACATTTCGAAAAGACCAATCAAAAAAAATCAAAACACAGACGTTAAAAGTCAAACAATGCAGCTACAAAACAAAATGTATCTAAATATAAAATCATTAGTGATTTTGCTCGCAACATGCCTATACTTTATTATAGGTAACATTGCAATAGCTCAAAATACACCTCCAAAACCTAATCCTCCTGTATTAGTCAATGACTTTGTAAACATACTCTCTACAACAGAAAAAGCAACTATAGAAAACAAACTAAAAGCATACTCAGATTCTACTTCTACCCAAATAGCCATAGTTATTGTAAAAAATACAGGCGAAAGCGACCCTTACGACTTTGCCATAAAAATAGCTAAAGAATGGGGAGTAGGACAAAAAGAAAAAAACAATGGATTGCTACTCTTGTGGGCAACAGAAACAAGAAAAATAAGAATAGTAACAGGAAGAGGACTAGAAGGAGCATTACCAGACGCAATCTGTAAACGAATCATAAATACCATAATAAAACCCTATTTTCAAGCAGGACAATATTATGAAGGCTTAGACCTAGCAACTACCGAAATAATAAAACGAGCTTCAGGCGAATTTGAAGCTGAGCCAAGCACCGATCATGCAATAGATCCATTCTTTGTATTTTTGATTATACTTATTGTTTTATTTATACTCTTAAAAATACTTGCCAGAAAAAACAACGGCGGAGGCGGTAACGGTAGAGCATTTAGAGGTAACTCAGGCTGGGGAGGGCCTATAATATTTGGCTCTGGAGGTTCGTCTAGCTGGGGAAGCGGTGGCGGATTCGACAGCGGAGGTTTTGGAGGATTTGGTGGAGGAGACTTTGGCGGCGGTGGTGCCGGAGGTGACTATTAAAATACAACAATATCAATGTATTTAATAGTAAAACAAAAGAGATTTCTATTAAAAGAAATTTCAAAAAAAAAGTAAAAAATGGCAAAAGATAAAATAGAAAAAAACGTAGAAATAAGAAATAAAAGAGCCTCATTTGAATATTACTTTCTAGAGACATACAATGCAGGAATAGTACTCAGTGGTACAGAAATAAAATCTATACGACAAGGAAAAGTAAATCTTACAGATGCCTATTGTATCATTCAAAAAAGTGAACTATACATCCGTCAAATGCATATATCAAAATACAACGAAGGTACACATTACAACCACGACCCCCTCAACGACCGTAAATTATTACTCCAAAAAAGAGAAATAAAAAAAATAGAAAACAAATTAAAAGACGTAGGACTGACCATTGTACCCACAAAACTGTATATTTCTGACAGAGGTTTTGCTAAAATAGACATAGCCATGGCAAAGGGAAAAAAACTATACGACAAACGGGATTCTATCAAAGAAAAAGACATTAAAAGAGATTTAGACAGAAATAAAGAATAAAAATTAAATTCCAAAAATCAATTAAATTAGGTTTTAGCAAGCTAAAATCAATCTTTTTTTTTAATTTGCAGTTTAATTTAATAAGAAAAACAAGAAAATGACAATACATAAAGAAGGAAAAGCATCCATTTTACTCACATTACTTTTCATCATAATCATCAATACACTCACTCGTTTTCTATTTCCTTCAAACGATATTATCATAAAAGCTGTAATATTATTCAGTATTTTCATAGCCGTAATAATACTTCAATTTTTCAGAAGACCTACGAGAACCACTACCTTAAATCCCAATCATATCATCGCACCTGCAGATGGTAAAGTAGTAGTAATAGAAGAAGTAGAAGAAACAGAATACTTCAAAGGCAAACGCAGACAAGTTTCTATTTTCATGTCTCCCATAAATGTACACGTAAACTTCAACCCAATATCAGGTATCGTATCTTACTTCAAATACCATCCTGGGAAATTTCTTGTAGCTTGGCATCCTAAATCAAGCACCGATAACGAACGCTCAACCATAGTTGTAAAGCACAATAACGGAACCGAAATACTATTCAGACAAATAGCTGGAGCATTGGCCAGAAGATTGTGCTACTATGTAAATACAGGCACCAAAGTAACCCAAGGCGAAGAATTTGGCTTCATTAAATTCGGCTCACGAATAGACATATTTTTACCCTTAGACGCAAAAATATTAGTAAAAATAGACGACAAGCCAATAGGCGGAGAAACAGTAATAGCTACATTAAGCTAAAAACTACTCAAAATATCGTTTGAGCCAACTATCTATAGCTGGAATTTTCCAATCAGTATCTAGCTGGCTCAAACGCTGAATATTATTATTAAAAATAATAGTGTCTTTCAGAATTTCTCCGGCTTCAATACTTTTTTTTACATCATTAAGAGAAACTGAAAAAAGTTGCTCATCCTTAAAATAAACCAAACACCTATCAAAGAAGTCTACCCCAAGATCTCCACCAATAGTTTTCAACCATTTTGTAGTAGCATCTATAGAACAGCCAGAAGCACTATTAACTTTTTCGTCTAAAGCAATTACTACAAATCTATCATAAAAAATGGCAGATCCAGCCCTCAAAGGATTGTCATGAGCCTTCCAAGTAAGCAAATGTTCGCTCAATCTTTGCTTGATTTCAACTTGTTTGTTATCATCTAATGACAAATTGCATTGATAAATCCAAATTCGTGATTCTTTTGCTATATTTTCAAACATTAAAGTCGTAGAATTCATTATTTTTGTAAATAAAATTTATTTGTAAACATTCAATACCTTGTACTGCAACAAGACAGTGTGAGAATATTATTAAGAATAAAATTACACTTAATAGTTCAAATTATTAAATTATAGTAATGCTAAAATTTTTACAAACGAACAAATCTACTTTTTTTTATACGCTTTATATAAGCATCGTACCTTTGGTCTGTAGCTCATATATCTTACATTGGATTTCAAATAATGAAACAGTAATTCAAAATTTTTCTACCGCCGAATGGTGTGCACTATTCTTCCTAACTGTATTAACAATGGGGCTTTCGCTCACTCCTACTACATTTATCGCCATTCTAAGTGGATATTTTCTAGGGTTTGTTTCAATAATTCCTGTTTCGGTATGTTATTTAATAGCTTCTGTCATTTCATATTATTTGGTAAGATTCATCAATAATGGTACTTTATTGAACCATATCAATGCCAACGAAAAATCAAAAGAAATGTTTGAAGCCTTAAAAAAAGAAGAATTTAAAATTATATTTTTCTCTAGAATTTCGCCCATTTTTCCTTTTGCAGTAACCAATCTTATTCTATCATTGTCTAATGTTAGCATCCGAAATTTCATCATTGCAGGCTTTTGGGGAATGCTTCCTAGAACTATGCTTTCTGTTTTGGCGGGAAGTAAAGGAAAAGAACTTAAATCTATAATAGATTCTCCATTATCGAGCAATTGGCAAGAATGGCTAGTAGCTTTATTGGTAATAATTTCTTTTTTAGGGCTTGGGTATGTTTTTAAAAGATTAAAATTAAGCTACAACACTTTGAATGACTAAAATATGTTCACAAACATAAAAAAAGCTCCACTTGGGGCAAATTAATAATACAACATACGATTGAGTCATAAAAAAAGCTCCACTTGGGGCAAATTAATAATACAACATACGATTGAGTCATAAAAAAAGCTCCACTTGGGGCAAATTAATGATACAATATTACGATTGAGTCATAAAAAAAGCTCCACTTGGGGCAAATTATTAAGACTATATTACAATTTTCTTATAATAAAAGAAACACTTGCGATAAATTAATGATTTAAGATT
>JAGNSI010000145.1 GCA_017988135.1 Pseudarcicella sp. | reverse complement strand
AGAAATATTAGGCTTTTTTTTGCATTATACTTTTTTGAATTGTTTTTGATTCTATCTTGTTTCCAATTACTATACTTATGTTATCAAATCTTGTCGCTTATTTATGTGTTTAACTAAATGTATATAAGGTGATTATGTTTATTGAATTTATTTACAAGACATAGATTTTAAATTAATAAAATATAGTTTTAGTGAATAAATACTCTTTTGTAAATAGGATGGAAATGGATCTCTTTCTTTGCTTTTTATCAAATGGTACTGTGGTATTATAATTTTATAATTTTGAATTATCTATCTATTTTACATCCTTAATCGTTTGTTTTTTTAAATTTTATAGTAAAATAGATTTTTTTTCTGATGTTTATTTCTGTGGTTAATTTTCATCAAAGTAATTTGCTTTAACTTAAGTTTTTCTAAAAGTATTGGATTACCTTTGAAAGGTTTTTGCTCTTTTATAAAAATTTTATTCAATTTGTTTTTCTATTTTATTAAAACCATTTTATGAGTTTAACTATAATTATTTTAATTGTAACTGTAGGCATTAGTATATTGGCTTTTAGTAACCCATCAGTACTTTCTAAGGCTATTTTTAATCCTTATATTATTACTAGAAATAAAGAATATTACCGATTTATTTCTTCTGGTTTTATACATGCAGATTTTATGCATCTTTTTTTTAATATGTTTACTTTTTATTCTTTTGGAAGAGTTATAGAAAGTATGTACGGACAACTTTACTTTGATAAAACATATTTGACTTTTGCATTTTTAGGTCTTTATATTGGTGGTATAATTGTTTCAGATTTACCTACTTATTTTAAAAATAAGAATGTTTTTAAATATAATTCTTTAGGTGCTTCTGGTGGTGTTTCTAGTGTACTTTTTGCTGCTATTTTATATTTTCCCACACAAAATATTTATGTATATGGTATTCCTATTCCAGCTATTGTATATGCAATATTATACACTTGGTATACTGTTTATATGGATAATAGAGGTGGAGATAATGTGAATCATTCTGCACATTTATATGGTGCTATTTGGGGGGTGATTTATACTACTTTGATTTACCCTAGTGTATGGTTGTCTTTTTTTGAAAATATTAAAGTTTGGTTTGTTTAAATATTTTCTAGATAATCTCTTTTTTACTATTTGTCATAATACTGCATAATTTTAAAATGATTAAAAAAAGAATTGCTATTCTCGGGTCTACAGGTTCAATCGGTACTCAAGCATTAGAAGTAATTAAGGCTAATCCAGATAGATTTGAAGTTGAGGTTTTAACTGCTCAAAACAACGCAACGCTATTAATTGAACAAAGTATAATTTTTAAACCTAATTGTGTAGTTATTGGTAATCCCGCACTTTATGATGTGGTTTTTGCTGCTTTGAATAAGTATGATATCAAGGTATATGCTGGTGATGAAGCCTTAGCTTCTGTTGTTCAGATGGATGATATTGATATTGTACTTACTGCTTTAGTTGGGTATGCGGGTTTATTACCTACTATAAGTGCTATAAAAGCGGGCAAACACATTGCTTTAGCTAATAAAGAAACTCTCGTTGTTGCAGGTGAAATTATTACTGCAATGGCTATTGAATATGGTGTAAATATACTTCCTGTTGATTCTGAACATTCGGCTATATTTCAATGCTTGGTTGGTGAATATACTAACCATGTTGAAAAAATTATCCTTACTGCTTCAGGAGGTCCTTTTAGAGGTAAAGATAGAAAATTTTTAGAAAATGTAATTCCTGCTCAAGCTCTCAAACATCCTAATTGGGATATGGGTGCTAAAATTACTATAGATTCAGCTTCGTTAATGAACAAAGGTTTGGAAGTGATAGAGGCAAAATGGTTGTTTGGTTTGAATAGTTCACAAATAGATGTAGTAGTTCATCCACAATCTATTATTCATTCTATGGTTCAGTTTACCGATGGCTCAATCAAAGCACAAATGGGTTTACCTGATATGAAATTGCCCATTCAATATGCTTTAGCTTTTCCTGAGCGTTTGACTTCCGATTTTACTAGGTTTGATTTTATAAATTATCCAAATTTGAGCTTTGAAGAACCTGATGTCAAAACATTTCGTAACTTGCAACTCGCTTTTGATGCTATGGAAAAGGGAGGTAATGCTCCATGTATATTAAATGCTGCGAATGAGATGGCGGTTAGTGATTTTTTAAATCAAAAAATCAGCTTTTTGGCAATGTCAGATGCTGTTTCTTTTTGTTTAGACAAAGTTAATTACATAAACAAACCTAGCATAGAAGATTATATTGCTACAGATAAAGAAACAAGAGCAATTTTTGGTGAATTTTACAAGAAATAAAGCGTAAACCTCAATTGATTTAGGTTTACTAGATAATATTAATGATATAAAAATGGAAGGTTTGATGATGACGGCAAAGCTAATTTTAGGTTTGTCAATCTTGGTTAGTTTGCACGAGTTTGGTCATTTTATTACGGCTAAATGGTTTAAAATGAAGGTCGATAAGTTCTATTTATTTTTCGATTTTCTATTTCCTGTACCTACTCTACTTAATTTTTCTTTGTTTAAAAAGAAAATTGGAGATACAGAATATGGCTTAGGATGGTTTCCACTTGGTGGATATGTTTCAATTGCTGGTATGATAGATGAAACTCAAGATGCGTCAAAATTGGCTGAAAAACCTGAGCCTTGGGAGTTTAGAGCTAAACCAGCTTGGCAACGCTTGATAGTGATGTTGGGTGGTGTTATTGTGAATGTTATTTTGGGAATAGCTATTTTTACTGGCTTGAAATACTCTAAAGGATATAATTATGTTTCTAAATCAGAACTTAATAAAAATGGTATTTATGCAGGAAAAATTGCAAGAGAAATAGGTTTTCAATCGGGTGATAAAATTATATCTGTTAATGATAAGAATATAGATGATGTTTCTAAAATACTTGAAGAAGGTATTATTGGTGAAAATGCTATTTTTAAAATAGAAAGAAATGGTAAGTTTGAAAATATTACAATTCCTTCAGATCTTATCAACAAACTTACTGAAGGTAAGAATGAATTTTTATCACCGGCTTGGATTTTTAAGATCGACTCTGTTATAAAAGAGGATGTTGAACAATTGGGTTTTGTAGATAAATTGAGGGGAAAGTTGGCATTGATCACCCCACTTCCTGCCTATACAGCAGGAGTTAAAAAGGGCGATAAAATTGTGGCTATTGGTGATAAAAAAGTATCGTATTATCAAGATGTAGCTGAAATTTTAGCTCCTTTGGCGGATCAAAATATAAAATTAACGATAGAAAGAAATAATCAATTAGATACTTTAAACTTAAAGGTGTCTAAAGAAGGTAAAATAGGCATAATGCCAACACCTTTGGCTATTACGCCTTCACATACAGATTTAAGCTTTGGGCAATCTTTTGTTCAAGGAACATCAGAAGCATTTAATATTATTACACAAAACGTAAAAGTATTTAAAAAAATATTCGCTGGTAATGTGCGTGCCGATAAAGCTTTGAGTGGTCCAGTAAAAATTGCTCAAATGTATGGTGGTGTTACATGGGATTGGTTTCAATTTTGGACGCTAACGGGTTTGCTCTCGATGGGATTAGCTTTTATGAATTTATTGCCGATACCAGCTTTAGACGGAGGTCATGCATTGTTTTTATTGTTTGAAATGATAACAGGTAGACCACCGACACAGAAATTTCAAGAAATCGCTCAACAAGTAGGTACTGTTATATTGCTGTTGTTGATGGTCTTTGTGCTAGGAAATGATATTTTTAAGTCGTTTTTCTAAATATTCTATTTGTAAATGTTTAAAAAGAAAACCATAGTTCTCAAGATTATGGTTTTCTTTTTGAAATGCTTGACTGTCAATTTGTCTGATGGCATCAATTTTGACAATTATTAGAAAGCTTTTAATTCAATTAAACAGTTAGTTTACTATTAAAATACTGTCAAAATGACGTTTTGACTTTTGTTTTGTTTAAAAGCAAAATTAACTTTCGAAGAAATAAAATTATTATGAGTTATAACGATTACCTGAAAAAAATAAAAGTAAACGATTTTGCAGAATACGAAGAAGATGAATTGATTTCGGTCATTACAGACGACATGGAGAAAATGGAGTTTAATGATGAATTACCCAATCAATTACCTATTTTACCTATCAGAAATATTGTTATGTATCCTGGAATGGTAATACCTATTACAGTAGGAAGGCAAAAGTCTATTAAATTGGTAAAAAAAGCTTATAAGGGAGATAGAACTTTAGGTGTTTTGTTACAAGCAAATGCTTCCAAAAAAGATGACGCAACTCCCGAAGATTTGTATAAGGTAGGAACAGTGGCTTATATAATGAGAATGATTGTTTTACCTGGAGGTAATATTACTATCATAGTACAAGGAAGGCAACGTTTTGAAGCTACTGAATTTATAACTACTGAGCCAAGTTTGGTTGCCAAAGTGTCGTATTGGGAAGATAACTTTCCCAAAAAAATCAACAAAGAAACAAAAGCTTTAATTTCATCTTTGAAAGAAGCAGGCTTGAAAATACTTTCGTTAAATCCAGAAATTCCTAGAGAAGCTCAAATAGCGATTGATAATATAGAATCACCTGAGAAATTGATTCATTTTTTATCTTCAAATACAAATGCTGACTTGTCTGAAAAACAAGCATTGCTGGAAATAAAAGATAATATAGGGCAGGCGAAACGCTTATTGGAAATATTGTTGGTTGATATAGAAATGCTTGAATTGAAAAGAGAAATTCAAAGTAAAGCAAGTGTAGATATAGACCATCAGCAAAGAGAGTATTATTTGCGTCAGCAAATAAAAGTATTGCAAGAAGAGCTAGGTGAAGATCGCCCTGAAAAGGAAATGGATACTTTGCGTTCTAGAGGAGCACATAAAGATTGGAGTAAAGAAACATCCGAATTTTTTCATAAAGAGCTTTCAAAACTACAAAGAACTAATACTTCTTCTCCAGAATACGGAAATTTGCTAAACTTTTTAGAGCTTATGGTAGATTTGCCATGGAACTCATACACCAAAGATAACTTTGATCTCAAAAAAGCTCAAAAAGTATTAGACTCAGATCATTTTGGTTTAGAAAAAGTAAAAGAGCGAATTATTGAGTATTTGGCTGTCTTGAAATTGACAGGAAATATGAAAGCTCCAATACTGTGCTTATACGGACCTCCAGGTGTTGGAAAAACTTCATTAGGGAAGTCAATAGCCAAGGCTTTAGGAAGAAAATATATTAGAATGGCATTAGGTGGCCTTCATGACGAAAGTGAAATAAGGGGTCATAGAAAAACTTATATCGGTGCTATGCCTGGTAAGTTGATTCAGAATATTAAAAAAGCGGGTTCTTCAAATCCTGTATTTATATTAGACGAAATAGATAAAGTATCTTCAGACTTTAGGGGTGATCCATCAGCAGCATTGTTGGAAGTGTTGGATCCTGAGCAAAATAGCACTTTTGTAGATAATTATTTAGAGGTAGAATACGATCTTTCGCAAGTAATGTTTATTGCAACTGCCAATTCTTTAGATACCATTCATCCTGCATTGCGAGATAGAATGGAAATAATAGATGTGAGTGGGTATACAGCTGAAGAAAAAGTGCAAATCGCAAAAAAACATTTAGTACCCAAACAAAAGAAAGAGCATGGCTTAACTAGTAGTCAAATGGTTATAGCAGACTCAACATTAC
>JAGNSI010000038.1 GCA_017988135.1 Pseudarcicella sp. | reverse complement strand
ACTTTTCCCGTTTAAGTTATGATAAAAAGCATCTAGAGAGGGGTTTTCTGCTCTAAATTCCAATAAACTAAATAATTGAACAAATTCTTTTTTATCAAACAGTTCAGAAAAATATTCTTTACCTAACCCCACCAAATTGTCTCCACCATGACCTGAAAGTAGAAACGCTACACCGTCTATTTTACATTGTTTATAAACATTCAACAACAAAGAATTGGTTGCGATGAGTTTTTCAGGCTCAAATGTCAAATCTATCAATTCTTTTACCGCAACTAGTTCTTGGTCATCTGGTAAAATATCTTTGTGATGGGTTTGGTATTGGTCTTTTACTTGATGTGCAAAATGTTTTTCTTTGGTTGTTATAATGTCGGCATCTATAAAATATGTGTTGATCTTTTGTTTGCTAAAAGCTTGCGATACACAAGATATAGAAGACGAGTCTAGGCCTCCACTCAGCATAGAACCTATAGGGCTATTGAAAGCTAATGAGGAAGTTACGCTTTTTTCGAAATATTTTTTGAAACTTGCTATCAGTGTTGCGTCTGTAGCTTGTTCATATTTTTCTGGTTTTAGCTTCCCATAATGAACTTGTTGGGCTTCACCATCTTTGAAATACAAAAAATGGCTGGGTAATGTGCTATATATTTCTTGAAAAAAGGTTTGATTGTCGGGCATTTTAGTATCAAAATCTGGCTTAAAATAGCTAATGATTTGATTTTCATTTGCCTTAAACTTTACTTTAGCATTTGTAACTATCGATTTTATTGAATCGGATAGGCTAAGTATTTTGTTTTGTTTGTCAAAAAAATAATAAATAGGCAGTTTTCCAAAAAAATCCCTCCTAAGAATTACTGTATTTTTAGGTATATCTATTAAGAAAAATGCATCGTTTTGGAAATCGTCAGAAAGATGATCGTTGAATTGCAAACCAAATTCAATGTATTTTTCTATGATTGCTGTCGCTTTTGATAATGTTTGATTAATGAATATCAAACTAATATTATCAGAAAGATATATTGAACTATTATTTTGAAGATCGTCCAATAATACCTTGATTTCTATGTTTTGTTGCTGTTTTTTATCAAGTATTTGAAAAGATAACTTTTGTGTATTTATAATATCCATTAAAATTTTATTGATTCGAAACTTGTTTTAAAACAGTAATTTACCTTTGAACTCTTCTAATTTTCCATTGTTTTTGAGCAATTTTAATGTATAAAAAAGTGTTTGTCCTTTTCCAAAACTTTTAATTACATCTATTTCTAATTCGTTTTTACCAATACGAGGTGTGAAATTTTTAACACTTAATTCTCTACCTAGTATGTCAAATATTTTCAACTCCAACTGTTTTGGAACCTTTGCGTCGTATACCTGTAGTTCAAAAGTAGCAATGTCTTTTATTGGGTTTGGAAATACGTGCAAGTGATTGGTTTTGTTGGGTTCGGCAATGTTAAAAGCGATAGCATAGTCTGATCCAAGCCTATTTCCTTTGGTATCTTTAGCTACTATCCTTAGTTGGTAATTGCCTGGTTGTAAGTCTTTAATGTTTATTTCGTAACTTATATTGTTGTCTGATATTTGTTGTCTAATAAAATCTTGCGGATTTACTTCTTTTTCTATACAGTCGTTTCCATCTTCATTACATTTTGCTAAAAAAGTTCTGAGCAAATTAGCATTTTGTGCATCTAAATAATTGTTATCTTGTAATTGTACTGTGATTTTTGAATTTGGTGCTATAAAATCGCCTGAACTGATTCGTTCGCCATTTATAGCTACTTGCATTATTGGGTTTATCACATCTACTACTTTGGTTAATGGGAAAGTATTGAAATTCCCATTGATTTCTACTTCAAAAGCGTTGTTGTTTTCATTATTTTCTTTTATTAAGTTGTTTTTATCTACCACAACTTCAATGCTTTTGAGATCTGGCATTTTTTTAATGGTTGCAAACAATGTATCTTGTCTGTCAAGATTTTCAAATACAGCTTTGTAAGTTCCTACGCTATCTTTGGTATTCTTTTGATTGATAGTGATTTCATATTTTGCTCCAGACTTAAAACCTCCACTGTTTACTAATAGTATTTTTACCATTAGCGAGTCATCATTTTTTATCAATTTGTCTGTTTTTTTAGCACTTACTTGAAAATATTCTTTGTCTAAGAAATAGTCAGGCAATTTTACTGGAAAAATCACCAAAGATGGATCTCCTAAAATTACGGTTTGGGTAACATGAGCTACAGTTAATGGATTATTTGCAATATCTGATCTTTCAGAAGTAATTTGTTGGATTTTACCTAAGCTTTCGCCTTTATATTGTTCGCTGATAAAAAAGCCCTCATATAGGTTTTGCATGTATGGTTTTAGGATGTGTTGGTAACTTTGAAAAACGTTTGACAACACAGCTATACTTCCTTTGTTTGGGGTAAAAAGCCAATCTGTTGCAAAACTAGTGGAGTCTTTGAAACAGTTGCCTATAGAACATCCTGTATAATACATTAATGGATATTTTCCTTTATTTTCTATTTTACTACGGGTATCGCTTACTCTGCCTAGGTCTATTTCGGCTTTAGTAGCTGATGAATGCCCCAAGAAAGTAATCATGCCGAGTCCATTGTTTATTTTATCTGAAATATCTAAAATTCCAGTAGGGTCTAGATTTTGTTTTTGGTAAACATTTACATTTAGTTTTGCCCCTTGTCTAATCATTTGTCTTTCTAGTGAGTCCATGTCTGCTCTTAATGAACCAGCTTCATATGTAGTTTTGCCGCCACTTATATGTGCAATATTATTTTTCCAAGATTCGTCAAGTGAGTTTTGACGTTCAAATTCTTTTACTTTATTTAGGTAATTGATTACGTTTGTATTAGTGTTGGCTGGTATTCTACCAGTAGGCACTGAAGGTACATTTTCGCTAAAACCTTTTAAGCCACTTGATAGCAGTATGTCTGAACTCGGATAACCTATAGAAGGCACTAAATTGTATTTGGTAGTGTAAGCACTATCTGGAATCGTAAATCCCCTACCTATGAGCAATAAATATGATGGAAAAGTTTTTTTGGAGTCAAGATAGTTCAAGTATTTTTTTACGACTATGGGGTTAGTTTCTCCAAAAGTGAAATAATCGTACAAGCTTTGAAATTCTACTACGGCTACTTTTCTTGAGCCACCTTCTGGCGAAGAACGATATTTAGCATATTCTTTAGATGAATTCATCAAAGATGCATGCGTCAAAATTAAAAAATCGTGTTTGTCTTCAAACAGTAAAGTTGGGTCAAATACTTTAATTGAATTGGCTTTTTTAAATTCTGAGCCTACATACAACGTTTGTTGTTTACTTGTGCCTGAAACTAAAAGCTCTAAATTAGCTCCTGTTTGTGTTGTTTTTATTTTTACTTGATTTTTTAGATTTGAGATATTGTAGGCATAAGTATTTGAAGGGCAATCAGCTATATTGATTAGCGACAGGTTGTTTGAGTTTATTAATGGATAAAACAACTTGTTTTTTTCGCCATACATGCCATACAATTGTGGATATTTTACATTAAGATAGGTTACTGAAAAATAATTGTAAAAAGCAGTTGTATTAAATATTGCGTTAAAAATAAGCGAATCATCAGCTGTTATGTCTGTACTTTGTAAGTCTGTTTTGAATTTTTTGGTACTATAATTTTCTAAAACAAAATTAGGAAACATCCTTGGTGTAGTACCTTTTAATGATAATTCTAAAACTTTAGAGGAAGTAGATCTACCATGAAACATGACTTCTAAATTAGCTTTTTCGGGGGCATTTTTTACCCAACCAAATAATTTTGTTTTAGAAATATTATTTGTTTTTATAAATGTCAATTCGCCAGACCAAGCTTCGCTGGGTTCATAAAAGCTTTGTATGAAATCTGGAAATGCTCCAAAAGTAATATTATGTGAATAACCAGTTTGTTTGGCACTACCACTAAAATGTACATAATGATTTTCTGAATGATAGGGTTCTAAGCTAATGTTAGTGGGTTTTGCAGGATTAATAAGCTGAATTCTAGTTCCTTGTTCTTTGCCAATCACTAAATAATAGTATGTTTCTTTTGAAAACAAGCTATTGAATTTATTGGCTCTTGCTGTTATAGGTCTATACAATAAACTGTCTTGGCTACCAGTGTTGGCCTCAGCATAAAATTCTAAATAATCATTGGTATTGAATATGCCATCTGCTTCTCCTTCTACCCAAATCGCTATTTTCTGACCGAGATGCATCATTTGTAAATTGACAGGATTTACATTATCTACATCCATTCCTGCTGCCTTGAGCTCTGCGTAACTAATTCGGTAAACGCCTTTAGCACTGATATTGATTTTAAAATATTTTAAATCTTTGTTTATCCATTCATTTCCAAAGCTAGTTTGGGCTTTTGAACAAAAATTTATCATTAAAAAAAGTGCTAAAAATATTTTTATGGAAGATTGCATTTGTAAAGTATTAATGAGGTTGAACAATGATTTCAACAAAAAAACAGCCCATTAAGTTTAAATTTCAATATAAAATATTGAAAGAAACAAAAATGAACACAAGTAAATTTACAGAAAAAAAGCACAAAAGCATTTAATAGAAAATGTTTTTTTTGCTGAAATTTTTCAAAAAAGGGCTAGAAATTCCATTTTTGTTGTTTCTTTTTTAATCACCTGTGTGATACAATGAGTTTTTAGAACTTCGTTCCTATTTACTTGTAAGTCGTTATCAGGATTACCATCACCACCATTTCTATGAAAATCTATCAAGCTTTCAGGTGTAGTTTTAAAATTTGTCAAAAAATCGGTAAACCAAATATTTCTTTGCTGTATTACTTCACTGCTATAAAGTGTTGCTGACGACCACATGTGAGGTTTTTGAGGGTCTTTTTGCTCATAACTAAGCCTTTGTCCGTTGTATCTGAGCTGATGAATTTGAGTAATAGGTTGGTGCTGAAATATCAGTAATGTAAAATTTTCAATTCCTTCAAAATCATAAGTTTCAATAAATTGTTTGACATCAAAATATTCAAAAAAATCTAAAATCACTTGCCCCCGACTTTTTAAGTATGGCGGATTACTGATATGTTTTACTGAGTCTCCATTGAGCAAGCACAAACTGTAGTCTAAAGATGTAGCTATCCAAGTACCTCCCGCTTGGGAATCTTTTGGGAATGTAACTTTTTTACCGAACTGTACGTACTCTTGTGGCAAAATAGCTTTGGGTCTTATGGTGGCTTCGTCTCTGTTGTTTGTCAAGACAAAATGATTGTCAGCAAAAGGCACATAAGTAAGTACACACATAATTTGGTTAAAAATATTAGGATTTAAATGAATTTTAATTGTAAATTTAAGAATAAAATAGTTTTAGTAAAATTATTTTATATATTTGAAATATGCTATTCTTAACCCTTATTCTGTCATTTTTTCAGACCTTAATTCCTAATCATTCTGCCGATTCTTCTGTAGTAATCATTAAAAATATTGCTATAGTCGGAAACAAAAAAACCAAAGAACGCATCATATTTCGTGAGCTGGATTTCAAAGTAAACGATACCTTGAACATAAGGGTACTCAATGAAACTCTAGAAAGAAACAAAAGAAAACTGGTAAACACCAATCTCTTTGTATCTGTAGCATGCAAAGCCACACACCTTAGTGAAAATGAAATTGAAGTTCAAATTCACTTACAAGAACAATGGTTTTTGATGCCCTATCCATTATTTCAACTGGCCGATAGGAATTTTAACGAATGGTGGAGCCGTGGAAGAGACTTCAACCGAACGGTTTATGGCTTAGATATTAATCATACAAATTTCAGGGGAAGAGCCGAAAAACTTTTTTTTCATGTCGAAAATGGTTTCACCAGAAGATTTGATTTTAGTTATAGAATTCCCTACATAGACAAGGCTCAAAAAACAGGCATAGGCGTACTTTTTTCTTATGGAACAAGCAAAAATGTAGCTTACAGATCGTTCAACGACACGCTAAACTATGCTAGAGATGATAAGAAATCTCTAAAAAACAGGTACTTAGCGGCTGCTTCTATCAAAAAAAGATTCCATTTTTACGATAATCACACTGTAGAATTAAATTTTGTAAAAAACATAGTTGAAGATACGATCATAAAACTAAACCCTAATTATTTTCAGTTCAACGAGCTAGAACAACAATATTTTTCGTTGGGATATTTTTTTACATACGACAACAGAGACAATGTGAGTTATCCTCTTTTGGGCAAAAGGTTTGACTTTGGGATTAAAAAAATAGGTTTATCCAACAAAGACGACCTCAATTATTTAGAAACTGGCATTGGACTTTCATATCATCATCAACTTTACAAAAAACTATATCTAGGACATACCATTAAAGGAAGATTTTCCTCTCAAACGGCAAATATTTATAACAACAACAGAGGTTTGGGATACGGTAACGACCTTGTGCGGGGATTTGAGCTGTATGTGATAGACGGAAACGCTCACTTTCTATCTAGAAATACATTGAGATATGAATTGTTAAACAAAACCTTGCATCTCAAATTTTTAAAATACAAACAAATCAATAAAATCCCATTGGCTATTTACCCCAATTACAGTTTCGATATTGGGTATATTCAAAACAAAAACTCAGAAATCAACTACAGCAAACTAGCCAACAGCACCTTATATAGCTATGGTTTTGGTTTAGATTTGGTAACATACTATAATGTAGTGGCACGGTTCAATTATATGTCAAATAGCCTCAATCAAACTAGGTTTGTCTTCAACATTGGAAGAGAGTTTTAAATAAAAAAAACTATTTAAGTTGTATATTTAGATTAAATCATCTGTGAAATAATGATATATAAATCATTTTATCTATAAATAACAAATAAAACCACACATTTTGACTGTTGAATAAATTTTAATTATTTTTACAGAAATATTTTTTTATTACCATTCTACAATGACTAAAATCACGCAATATATAGCTGAGGCAGCTGGCAAAACCCAGTTTTCGATAGAAATAATACCTCCTGTAAAAGGTGCAGACATCAATACTTTGATGACCAATATAGAACCTTTGATGGAGTTTAAACCTCCTTTTATAGAAGTAACCTATCACAGAGAAGAATATATTGAAAAAAACATTAATGGTATTATAGAAAAAATACCTACACGCAAGCGTCCTGGCACAGTGGGAATATGCTCGGCGTTAATGCAACGTTTCAAGGTAGATGCCGTACCGCATGTTATCTGTGGAGGTTTCACCAAAGAAGAAACCGAAGATTTCTTGTACGACTTACATTATTTAGGAATAGACAATCTTTTGATACTCAGAGGTGATCCTATAAAAGGTTCTATCAATTTTACACCCGAAAAAGGTGGTCATGCCTATGCATCTGAGCTATTGGAACAAGTAGTAAATATGAACAAAGGCATATTACTCCATGAAGAAACCGAGGCTAGCCCTACCAACTTTTGCACTGGTGTTGCCGCTTATCCTGAAAAACATTTTGAAGCAATAGACTTCGAAACAGACTTTGGTTTTTTGAAGAAAAAAATAGATGCAGGTGCAGATTATATCGTTACACAAATGTTTTTTGATAATCAAAAATATTTCGACTTTGTAAAAAAATGCCGTGAAAACAACATTCATGTACCTATAATACCTGGTTTAAAACCATTGGCTACCATCAAGCAATTGACGGTACTTCCCGAAATATTTCACCTTAGCTTGCCTGAAGCACTTACCAAAGCTGTAAAAAACTGCAAAACAGACAAAGACGTAAAAGAAGTAGGTATAGAATGGTGTATAGCCCAAAGCAAAGAACTTATAGTAGCCCAAGCACCCATTTTACATTTCTATACGATGAGCCGTTCAGAAAGTACCAAAAGAGTAGCAGAAGCTGTATTTTAACATCATTAGTTACATGGTGATGTCCAAACTTTTGAAGTCACTTCTTCATAATATTTCTCATAAATGGGTAATATTTTTTCTATATCAAATTCTTTTGCCCTTTCGAGGGCATTTTTTTTGAATTGTGCCAACATTTCTTCGTCTTCAAGTAACATAATGGTATTGCGAGCCATATCTTCAATATCTCCAATTTCGCTCACAAAACCTGTCTGATTGTGAATATTTACTTCTGTAAGTCCTCCAGCATTTGAAGAAATCACGGGTACTTCGCAAGCCATTGCTTCTAATGCCGCCAAACCAAAACTTTCTTTCTCTGAGGTGAGTAAAAATACATCTGCCATTGAAAGTACTTCTTCTACTGCATCTAGCTTTCCCAAAAAACGTACTTCGTGCTGAACACCTAAATCTCTACACAACATTTCAATAGCTGTTCGCTCAGGGCCATCGCCTATTAAAAGCAATTTTGAAGATATTTTTTGATTCACCAAATGAAACACTTTTACTACATCTTCTATTCTTTTTACTTTTCTGAAATTAGAAGTATGCATTAAAAGTTTTTCGCCATTTGGACAAATGGCTATCTTGAAATGCTCTTTGTATTGTTTCTTGAAACGTTCTAAATCTATAAAATTGGGAATCACCATAATTTTATTGGTAATATCAAATTCTTCTAGTGTTTCGGCTTTTAAACTTTCAGACACTGCCGTTACGCCATCTGACTGATTGATAGAAAAAGTAACCACAGGTTCAAAAGAAGGGTCTTTGCCCACTAAAGTGATGTCGGTACCGTGTAATGTGGTAATAAAAGGGATTTTTACACCTTTTGAATGTAATATTTGTTTCGCCAAAAAAGCTGCCGAAGCGTGTGGTATAGCATAATGTACATGCAATAAATCCAACTCTTCATGCAAAACTACATGCGCTATTTTACTCGCTAAAGCTGACTCATAGGGCAAATACTGAAATAAAGGATAAGAAGAAACACTTACTTCGTGGTAATATATATTGGCATTAAAAAAATCTAACCTTGCTGGCTGTGTATAGGTTATAAAATGAACTTGATGTCCTACTTTTGCCAGAGCTTTACCTAGCTCGGTAGCTACTACACCGCTACCACCATAGGTTGGGTAACACACTATGCCAATTTTCATAATTTATTTTTGTATTTGGTTTTCAAAATAAAACAATATACTTGCTCTTTGGGTGAACAAAATTCTAAAGAAAAAAATCCACTATCGTTATTTATTTTTTATACTGTAAAATTAAGCCTATTTTTGAGCTTAACATCAGCCAACTCAAGCTTTGAAGTTTAAAAAACAATATTTACTTGGCATTATATATGTGCAAAATTACTTTAGGCTAGTGCGATTGCCTAATTTAATCATCATTATATTCGCTCAGATATTTACACGCCTGTTTCTGATAGAGCCCAACAACTTAGATTTTCTCAATTGGGTTGCGCTTATTTGCCAAACAAAATTTTTACTCATTTGTATATCTACTACTTTAATTGCTGGGGCCGGCTATGTCATAAACGACTATTACGATATCAAAATAGACCTTATCAATAAACCTCAAAGGGTAATTATAGGAAAAATAATACCTAGGCGTTGGGCGGTAAGTATAAGCCAGTTGATGAATTTTTTGGGAATTGGATTAGGTTTTTTTATCAATAAAAAAATATTTCTTGTCAATGCTTTGATGGTTTTGCTGCTTTGGGCATATGCCAATCACTTCAAAAGAACAGCTTTTTGGGGAAATCTCATTGTGGCTTTTACTACAGCAATGTCTATTTATATACTAAATTTATTTTTCTCAACGGGAAAAAATGAAGTATTGATTTATGCTATTTTCTCTTTTTTTATCACTCTCATCAGAGAAATTGTGAAAGACATGGAAGACATAAAAGGAGATCAAAAACACGGTTGTCAAACTTTACCTATAGTATTAGGGATTTTTTCTACTAAAAAAATCATTTATACCCTCAAACTATGTTTTTTGATATTGCTAATATTGCTTTCGCCACAGGATATGAAAGCTTCAAATTATGTATTCTTATTAGTTGTTTTATTGGCAATGCTATGGGCTGCTTACAAACTTTATTTTGCAGATAATTCAAAAAAATTCAGGTACCTGAGCCATTACCTCAAATACATGATGATAGTTGGAATACTCTCTATGATGATTTACTAGATTAAATTTTTTCGTAAATCATATATAAACCACCGTCTCTGGGGTGGTCTGTTGGTTTTCTGAATCTGCCAAGATACAAGAGTGTTTTGCCTTCTACAGGCTTAATTACTTTGCAATTTACAGCACCGTTAAGACGCTCTATATAACCTTGTTCGCATTGTGTCATGGTTTCTGAGCCACCAACTTTTGTTGTCAAAAAAGCATTTATTTTAATGTCGAAAGAATCTGTTGTAATATCAAAACCAGATAACGAATAATTGCCTGCATATAAATTTACCACAGATTGTCCTCCCAAGTTGGCATTAAACAATGATGGTATTTTTGTCAATAATGTATCTTTGGGGAAAGTCAAAATGATATCTCTTGCTGGCTTATCGATGATACATGGGCCTGCAGTAGCATCGCTCAAAAAAATAGAAATTAGCTTCCAACTTCCTTCTAATAATGGTGGTTTTATAGGTAAACCTATTTTTTCGGAGTTTTCAACCTCTGAGGTTTGTTTTTCGATGATTTCAGAACGTTTACATGAAAAAGCTACAATACACAGTACAATTAATAAAAAAGATTTCGAAATGTTAAAACTAATATTTTTCATACCTTTGAATATTAAAAAAATACAGGATAAATTAAAATCAAATGTATGAAAACTAATGCAAAACACCTATGAAAAAATATTTTATTTGCAAGATTTTCTCCTTTAAATGATTGGTTTATTCATCTTTACAATACATTATGAAACAGATAGCTTTATTTGCCAGTGGCTCTGGCTCAAATGCAGAAAAAATAGTTGAACACTTCAAAGACTCATCAAAAGCTCAGGTGAAAATGATACTCTGCAATAATCCAAATGCAGGTGTAATAGCTAGAGCTGAGCGATTGAATATTCCACTTTTGATGTTTGAAAAAGAAGATTTAAAAAGTGGAAAAATCACCGAAATACTTTTAGAAAACAAAATAGACTTAATTGTATTGGCTGGCTTTCTTTGGCTAATACCCAAAAATCTCGTTACGGCTTTTCCTAGAAAAATCATCAATTTACATCCAGCATTGCTACCAAAATATGGTGGAAAAGGCATGTATGGGCATTTTGTTCATGAGGCTGTTATTGCAAACAAAGAAAAAAAATCAGGAATTACTATTCATTATGTAAACGAACATTACGACGAAGGCGATGTTATATTTCAGGCTTGGTTTTCTATTTCTGAAAACGATACGGTAGAAGACATTGCCTTGAAAGGACAAATTTTAGAACATCAGCATTTTCCAGAAGTAATAGCAAAATTGCTCAGAGTGAAATAAATTTATTCAAACTAAAAAAAAACAATATGGATTTTACCAACAAAATTGCCCTCATCACAGGTGGCACCAAAGGCATAGGATTGGGTGTGGCTGAAGTTCTGATTGCGGCAGGCATCAAAGTATGCATCACAGGACGTGAGCAACATACAGTAGATCAAGCTGTAAGTCACCTAAACGCTATAAAACCCGAATATGCTATCGGATACATGGCAGATGCACGCAATATGGTATCACAACAAAATTCTGTAAATTATGTACTCAACCATTGGGGACAGCTCGATTTTGTGATAGCCAATGCTGGCGTAGCTCACTTGGTGCCTGTGCAAGATTTAACAATAGAACAGTGGCATGAAACTATTGATATCAATCTTACTGGTCCTTTTTACACGCTCAAAGCTAGTTTAGACGCTCTCAAAGCTAGTAAAGGGTATTTTATAACTATTTCTAGCTTAGCAGGAACAAACTTTTTTGCTAATGCATCGGCATATAATGCGAGCAAATTTGGACTTACAGGATTCTCGCAAGCAATCATGTTAGATTTACGTAAAGAAGGCATCAAGGTGTCTACAATAATGCCAGGAACTGTAGCTACTTCACTCAATAACCATGTGCTTGACTCAGAAAAAGACGCTTGGATGATTCAGCCAGAAGACATCGGTCAGATAGTTTTAGATTTACTAAAAATGAACCCTCGAACTCTTCCTAGTAAAATTGAAGTTCGTCCAGCTATGCCAAAATAATTTATATAAATTTGACAAAATGAGTTAAACCCAGAACTTTATTTTGTCAAATTTTTAATTTAAATCTTTCCATTTAAATCTTATTTATCAATCAAAAAAATCCTTTTTCATTAATATTGATTTAATAAAAAATGTATAAAACAAACATCTAAAGATATCAATACTTAGCAATAACAATATCTAAAAATGTAAATTTGCAACATGGGGAAACACTTAAAGTTCATAACAGACCAATACCTCGAAACATACATTGCCCAATGTAACATTGATTGGTTAGAGGTATTTAATAAGTTAAAATCAAAATCAATTTTTACCCCCGAAGATTTTGACTACTATTTAATCGCATCATCGCTTTATTCTTCAAAAATTGAAGGAAACACATTGGATGCAAATAGCTTTTTTAGAAATAGAGATGCCAAAATAGCACTAAAGAAAAAAGAAGTTCAAGAAATTGAAGATTTAGCTAGTGCTTATAAATTTGCTTCAGAATCCCCCTTAGATAAAGCTGGCTTTTTAAAAACCCATAAAATTTTAGCAAAAACATTTTTGCCAAATAATCAAATAGGTAAAATTAGGAAAGAACAAGTAGGAATAAGAGATTCAAACACATTAAAGCCCGTATATCTAGCAGTAGAAGCAGAATTTGTAAATGATGAATTATCAAAACTTTTTGAAGATATAACTATTTTAATCGAAAGAGATTTAACCTACAAAGAAATATTTTACTACGCTTCAATGATTCACATTTGGACAGCAAAAATTCACCCATTTATGGATGGAAACGGCAGGTCTGCACGTTTACTTGAAAAATGGTTTTTAGCATCAAAACTAGGATTTTCAGCCTGGTCTATCAATTCAGAAAAATATTATTGGGATAACAGACCCGATTATTACAAAAATATTGCACTTGGCTACAATTACTATGCACTTTATTGGGATAGATGTGTGCCATTTTTATTAATGTTGCCGCAAACACTTAAAGAAGAATAGGTGTATTAATTAACAAAAACCTCAGTTTTTAATATATACTTAGTAATTTCATTTTTGTCGAATTTGTTTATAAATCTCTAAACTAAACCCTATTTTTTCGTTATACATACTTTTTATTTTTGGTGAAAACTTTTGTTACACAGATTCAACTAATAAGTATTTTACGATTGTTAAAAAATAATCTTTTGTGTTTTTAACATATTGATAATATGGACTTAAAATTAAAGTCATACTAAAAAACTTAATTTGATCAAACAAAAATCAGATTATGGCAAACTTCTTATTTATAGTTCAAGGCGAAGGCAAAGGGCATTTGACTCAAGCTATTTCATTAGCCGAAATACTTCACAATTCAGGTCATAAAGTAGTAGCAACAATGGTAGGAACAGCCTACGAACGTAAAATACCTGCATTCTATACCGATAGCATTACCGCCCCGCTCTATCAATTTGAAAGCCCAAGCTTACATTATGGAAAAGGAAAAGCACCGAATATAGCCGCCACTGTAATCGGACATGGTATGAAAGCAAATAAATACATCGCTAATGCCAATTTGGTACACGAAATTGTAGAAAGACATCAACCCGATGCCATCATTAATTTCTATGAATTAGCCGCAGCCATTTATAATTTCAAATTCAAACCTAAAATTCCTACTATTTGCATTGGGCATCAATATTTATTACAAAACAAGCATTTCCAAAGCATTAAAAATAAAAAAATAGACCAGTGGATGCTCAACTTAAATACCACACTTACTGGCTATGGCTCTACTAAAAAATTAGCATTATCATTTACTCCTATGCCAAATGACGACGAGAAAAACATAGTAGTAGTGCCACCATTGTTAAGAAATTTAGTAAAAAAAGGAGAAACACATACAGGAGATTATATTTTAGCTTACGTGACTCACTACAAAATAGCTGAAGATATAATGGCATGGCAAGCCCAAAATAAGCATATAAGAGTGGAGTGCTTTATTGACAAAAAAAAGGTAAATGATGGATTTGAAATACAAGAAAACATGTATATCCATAAAGTAAATGCAGAACATTTTTTAGACAAAATGAAAAACTGTATGGGATTGGTAAGCACAGCTGGTTTTGAGTCTGTGTGCGAAGCCATGTATTTAGGCAAACCAGTATTGATGGTACCCGTAAAAAACCACATCGAACAACGCATCAATGCACATGACGGAGAAAGAGCTGGTGCTGGTATTTATAGTAAAAAATTCAAAATCGAAAAGCTCATCAATTATATCCCAAACTATAAAAATACTTCGACCGACTTTAGAACATGGGAAAAAGATGCCAATAGGCTGTTTTTAAACCACATAGAAGAAGTAATATTCGACAAAGTATATCAAAATGCAACCAATAATAAGCCAAAAATAAGCACTTGGACAAAAATAAAAAAATGGAGTAACGGAGTAATCGATAAAAATTGGGGACAGTTGTTGCCATCATAAATATCAAAATACAAAACAATCAAGGTTTTTTACATTCTACACCTTTTTGTTTTTCTAAAGCGAATATAATTAGTATTTTTTGGAGGAATTCAAAATCGATATGTTTTATTAAACTATCGATTTTTTTTGTTTGTTATCCATGTTGAATTTAATCTTTGATGTGATAAAAAAACGATTTCATATCTGAAAATATAATGGTCCGAAATGAATTTTAATCAGAATTCAATCTTTGAATACACAAAATATGTTTTTCGGAAAAACAAAACACCTAGCATTGAGTTTAGATAGTTAAAAATATTTGCTCTTTCTGTATCTTTTACTAAATTTAGCTTATATTCAGAAATACAAAATCACTATAAATATGAAAGATTTAGTTCGTCTTCGTACATCGCTCAAAGAAGAAATAGAAATATTGCTCAATGCACAAGCAAAAGCAGAGGCAGAGGCATCGCACAGCTATTTGGCAATGGCATCATGGCTCGATAGAAATGGATTTATCCATTCGGCGGCTTATATGTATCAACAATCAGAAGAAGAAAGAGCTCATTTTTTGAAAATCTTCAAGTATATTTCTGAAGTAGGCGGTATAGCCGCTACACCAGCTGTAAAGGTACCTCGTCAAGAGTATTCATCTTTCAGAGATGTGTTTGAAGTGGCACTTGAAAACGAAATCAATGTAACCCATGCCATCAATAAACTGGTAGCCAAATGTCGCCAAGACAATGATTTTGCAACCGAAGAATTTATGATGTGGTATGTTACCGAGCAACGAGAAGAAGAAAAAAACGCCCGTAGGGCTTTAGATTTGTTTGACCTCATAGAGCAAACCGCTACAGGTCTTTTTGTGCTGGATAAAGAAATTGCTAAAATTGGTTTGAAGGCATAAATTTGGTGATAAGAAATAGCCACAATTGTATTTTTTGGGAATACAATTGTGGCTATGTTGTTTTTTCAATAGAATTTTGGGTAGAATTCTAATATTATTTTAATGTTATTCTAATTTCTTCTACTTCATTAATCGACAAATCTGTAAGTTTAGCTATTGTTTGGTTGTCTAATCCTAACAATATGCTTTTTGTAACGAAAGTTACATTTCTAATACTTCTTTCATCTTGTCTGATTCTATCTTCGGCTTCTGATTTCAAAGAAAGAATTTCGCTAGCTTTGTAGCTTAGGTACTCCATGTAGCGATTATAACTATATTGGTCATCCTCATTCAGTCGCATAATGTCTAAAACTTCTCCAGCTTGTTTTAAGCCTTTAGCTTTAAATTCGTCTTTTACCTCACTGTTTTTTAAAAAATATATCCATTCGTCTAAACTGTCTTTTGCTATGCCGTCAAACTTGTTTACTTTTATAATGTAATATTCAGGAAAGATGTCAAAAACATCATCTTTTGAAAATGCTATTTTTTGTTTTTCTGAAAGTGTCAGTGTGTCGTGTCTATGAAGTCCTTTAAAAACAGTTCCACCTTTGTAAACATAATCTTGTCCTTGTCCGAGGTCGAAGTAAACAACATTTATCGAAATTATTTTTTTTATTTCAACATATTCCTGTCCTAAATTGAAATTTTCTATCAAAGCCTTAGACGCTCCAAAAGCCATTCTTTGAAAATAGTCAATTTCATAAGTATTTTGAATCTCAATGACAATAAGTTCGTTTTTAGCGTTTAGAGTAAGAATGTCTACTCTGTTAAACTTGTCATTTTCAGTTTCTTGGTTGCTTTCGCTCTCTAATATTTTTTCAATGCGAATGTCTTCAAAGAGCAACTCGCTTAAAAAGCCCTCTAAAATGCTAAAGTTTGCTTTGTTTCTTAGAAGCTTTTTTACTGCCCAGTCGAAGCGAATTAGTTTTTTGTTCATTTTATTACGAAAAATTGAAACGCAATTTACAAAAAAATAACCTTACAGATTAATAATCGCTAATGAAATCACCCTTCAGCTCGCCGTTCCCCTTTAAATAGAATTATTTTTTGAATTATTTAAAGTACTTTTTGTTATTTTCTAATAGTACCATATTCGTGTGTTTTTATTGAATTATGTTTGAGATTCAATCCAAATAATTATTAAAATGTTGATCAAAAATCATGAAAACCCAACAACCTGTACAAAATCTCTCTCTCTGAAAAAAATGATAAAAGCAAGGAATTAGACGGATTTTTTTTTGAAGATGACAAAGCGATTGTGCATTTTACCCAACGAGAATTAGAAGTAATAAAGCTCGCCAGCGAAAGAAAAACCAACCATGAAATAGCCATCTTACTACAGATTTCTGAAAAAACTGTAAAAAGACATAAGCAAAATATTATGACCAAAGCTGGGCTGAATGGCAGAGCCGAAATGCAGATTTTTTTAGCAGATTTTTCTCGAATGGTACTTTAGGTACCACGATAATTGATTTTTGACGGTATAGATTTGTGTATAATTTCGAAATTATTAAAAATGTTCTCTTGACTTCGAAGCGGGAGGATTTATTATTTTAAAATTTTAAATAACACAAATTTATGAAAAAAATTAGTTATTGTTTGGTCTTATTAATGGGCTTGATTACCTATTCATGTTTAGACGAAAACGAAGAGAAATTATCATCTAACAAAAATACTAACAAGAATTTAAGGCGAATCGGTCCCGATGGTTTGCCTCTTCCTTATGATGTATTAGGAGCAGGATATGATGTGACAGGGTCTGTTGCAAATCAAGATGATACCAAAGGAATGATTATAGATATGGTAAAGTTGAAAAAAGATTTTAATTTTGCCATAGAGGAAGAAACTAGAACAAATAATATTGAAGAAAAAGTTGTTGGTGAAAATGCAAAAGACTACTTAAATAAAGTTTCTTTAAAGTATAGTGCTGGCGGAAGTTTCCTTAAAGAGTTACTTTCGTTTAAAGTTAATGGAGCAAATTCCAGTACAACTTCGATAAGCTCAAAACAAATTTATGGTAGTATAGACAAAATGGTTGTTAAAAAAAGATTTATTTGTAATAGAGAAGCTAGTTCTTTAACAAATTATCTTACAGATGATTTTAAAATTGCTTTAGAAAGTTACAGCCCAGAAGGATTAGTTAGAAGATATGGAACACACGTTTTATTAGACGTAAGTATAGGAGGTAAAATTAAAACTCGTTTTACCGCAAATACCAAAGACGAAAATAGAATTAGTGCTGCCGAATATGGATTGAACTTTTCATTTACAAAAGTATTCACTATTAAAAGTGATATAAATATAAATACTTTAAATGAATTTAAATCTAAATTTAATGATGCTAAATTTGAAATCGAATCTACGGGTGGAGACCCAACGAAAATCCCTAACACAACGGATATTTTGAATAAAGATGGAGCAGGTGGAAGATTAGATTTATCTGCTTGGGAGTCAAGTATAAAAGATGAAAATTCAGATTTAGTAAAAATAGGAACTAATGGATTGAATCCGATTTACGATTTCATCACAGATCCTATAAAAAAAGAAGCTGTTAAACAGTATATTGATGAGTATTTAAGAGCTAGTAATGTAACTTTGAAGGATCAGCCAGTACCTATCTATCAATGGTATCATCATGGGCAAAGAGACCATTATTATACTCCAAGAGTTGATGATGGATACCGTTGGAATTATGGGTTTCAAGGTGTTGTTTTTTACGCTTTTGATTATAAAGCGCCAGGGACAGTTCCAATTTTTGCATTTTATCATCCAAAATATACTTATCATAGACTTTCACAAAGCCCAGAAGTTGGAAGTGGAGAGAATTATTTAGAAATAGCTTTTTTTGCATATCCTGATCAAATAAATAATAGTGTTCCAATTTACAAGTCAACTAAGTTGTTTTGGGAAACTCAAAATACAATTGGCGGGTATATTAAATTTCATCATTATTATTACCATAAAAATAATCCATACATTACAAATTACACACATCATGGACCTCAGTTTTATGCTTATTACTAGGAATGTTTTTTGGGAATAACTAGAATTTAAAATCTTCGGTAGTTAAATATACTCGCCGAAGATTTTTTTCTTTTGTGAAGGTGTTTTTGACGTTTATGAATTTCTCGTACAAGCCTATAAATTAAAGGTGAGATACTGTTGTTTCTAAGTTATTAGCGGGCTAGAATAGGGCATTTTCCTTTTTAAACTTATTCCCTTTCTTCTTTTCCTATTATTTCTTTTTTTTGAAAGTATAAAATAATTTTCTGTACCAAGTATTGTAATATTTTTCTTTGTATTTTTTGTATGAAAGCAGTTCTTTGTGTACGTCGCTCGCTCCAATTAAATCAAAAAGTCTTTCATTGGCACTTTTAAGTTCGTCTATTGCTCTTTTATATATAATTTCGATATGCACTTTACTTTCTAATCTTTCGTAAATTAAACTATAAACAATCGGTAGGTTTCCAAGCATTTTCTGGCTATCACTAGTCATGCTTTTGTCATGCAATCTGTAATAAGCATATTTTTCATCCACATATTCTACAGATGGGTTTTTGAGAAATATATCTATCCAAAATAACCAATCTTCTTTTGCTTTTAGATTTACGTTAAATCTTGTTTTATCTATTAACGTACTTTTAAATAAAGCGCAGTGAATAGGGATAGTAAATGTTTTGTCCCAATCTTTTAGAAGAGACTCGAGGTTAAACATTTCTTTTTTTAGTTTACAATGACTAGAAACCTTGTTATTTACTTCTTCTTTGAACATCCTAAAATTACTAATGCATACATCTACTTTAGCTGATATGCTTTTTGATAATTTATCAGGATGAATGATGTCGTCAGAGTCTAAAAATTGAATCCATTCTCCTGAAGCTCTGTCAAGCCCATTATTTCGGGTACTACTTAAGCCTTGATTGTCTTGTTTGAAGTACATAAAACGAGAATCTTTTTCTGTCCATTCTTTGGCGATTTTAGCAGTATCATCTAAGGATCCGTCATCAATCATTATACATTCCCAGTTGATGTAGGTTTGATTGAGTACTGATTCGAGTGTTTTGGGTAAATATTTTGCTTGATTATAGCAAGGAATTATTATTGATACTTTATCTGTCATTGTAAAATTTTGTTTTAATTTATTTAAAAACGGATAATGCTAATTTGATTCTAGTCTGCAAGAAAAACTTTTTCAACCCAATTTTCTATCGTGTATTGTTGATATATTTCAGGCGGTAACGCTTGGTAATTGCTTTCAAAAAAGTTTTTGTTTACGCTTGGATTATTGCTGTTTATCACGCAAATATTATTGGGATTATAGAAATTATATTCTTTTATGGAAGCATTGTTGGTGATAATTTTTTTCTGGAATGCCATGGCTTCAAACACCCTAAAGCTAATGCCAGTTTGATTTTTTCTGACCAAATCTAGTATTGCAAAACTTGTATCGTAAAGCGTGTGTAGCTCTTTTTCTTCGATTCTTTTGGTACTGAAATCTAAGTCTTTTATTTTATTGGAAAACAGGTTTCTGAGTCTATAAAAAAATGTTTTTTTGCCCACTATTACCCATTTCTGTTTGATTTTCAAAGGTTTGAAAATTTGTTTTAAACCAAAAACTAGTTTTAAACGTTCGTCAAAGGATGCAATGTATAACAAATCTTGCTGGCATTCTGCTCTGTTTTTAATAGCTTTTTGGGGTAAATAATTATAGTTGTATATTTCTTTAAAACCATATTCTTGTACATCGCTTTTGTCAAAAGAATAT
>JAGNSI010000144.1 GCA_017988135.1 Pseudarcicella sp. | reverse complement strand
GGTTTATATACTTTGCTTTCATTTTATTTTATACTCAAAAAATTACAAGGCTTTTTTTGAAAAATTTCCAAATTCAATTAATCTTACTTTAGCTAACATTTAAGATAGCATTTTATATATAATTGTTAAAACAAAATAGTAATTTTAGTTTTGCTTTAAACCATTTTAATACAAAAAACAAAAGCTTTAATAGTTAATTAATTTACAAGAATCTTACCATTTTTTACACTTTATTCCGATCAAACTTTTTTCATGGCAAGACAATATTGCCCACCCAAAGGCACAAAATACAGTTGTTTTTCGAAAGGTAACATGTATTTAAAAATAGATATATTTGGAAAAAATAAACTAAACCTTGTTTCTGTATTTTTTTGACCAAAATTTGCTAAAATATTTTTCAAATAACTCGGGCTACTCAATACTACTCGTTGATCAAAAGGGCAAAGCTTTACAATTCTTCTGGTAACAGGATTGTAAGGATTATGCTCAAAAATAGCCATTATGCCATCTTTTGCAAGTATACGATTGGCTTCTTTTAGAAAATCGGCATGACTTTCTTTAGGAACATGCATCACTACGCCAGCAATCATTACAAGATCAAAAGTATGGTCATCAAATGGTATTTTTTCGCCACTAGAATGCCTGAAATCACAGTTTTCTAATTGTCTGTCATTGGCTATCTTTATGCTTTCTTCAGAAATATCTATACCGTAATAGCTTGCATTTGGAAAATGTTTCCTAAAATAAATAGCCATTCCTCCATCGCCACATCCTATGTCTAATATTTTATTTATCCTTGTTGACTCCTGAACCAATTTCACTTGCTTCAAAACCCTTACTTTTTGCTCGCTGATGTAATAACTGTCAAACCCCACTTTAGACAAACTTTCATTGTGCACTTCTCTATACTGATGGGCATGTTGGTCGAAAACCTGTTCTGTATCTTCTTGTATTTTAGTTACTTTAGACATCTGTTTCTTTCAAAAAATAGTGTAATGATTTGCTTTTGTATAAATTTAAAATTCATACAAAATCACTTTTTGTTTATAAAAAATATTTCATTACAAAATTACAGCATTTTGAATAGCTATTGCATTTTATTGCTAAATTGACATTTGAATTGTTATCAAATTTATTTGTAAATTTTATTTCCTCAAAATATTTTTTTCTTACAAATACCTCTACAATAGTTAGTTATTTAGTTAATTTCAATTCATTTAAATTTCTTTTTTGATGACAAACAAATCTTCTTTTAGTATTCAAGGACATAGAGGTGCAAGAGGCTTGATGCCCGAAAACACATTGCCAGCTTTTTTGAAAGCCTTAGAATTAGGCGTTGATGTACTGGAACTAGATGTTTGTATAAGCAAAGATAACAAAGTAGTAGTGTCGCACGAACCCTATTTCAATGCTGATTTTAGTGTAAAACCAAACGGTAAAAAAATCTCTCATGACGAAGAAAAAGAATATAATTTGTACAAAATCAATTACGAAGAGATTCAAAAATTCGATGTAGGCATCAATGGTAATCAGCATTTTCCTAGCCAGCAAAAAATATCATGCTACAAACCATTGCTTTCGGAGGTTTTAGATTTAAGCGAAAAAATAAACCCTGCTATTGTTTACAATATAGAAATAAAATCAAACAAAAAACTATATGGTATTACTCAACCAAATACAATTGAAACATTTTGTAATCTCGTATATAATGAAATCCAACATTTACTTCCAGAAAAAATAATCATACAAAGTTTTGACTTTAATATTTTGAAATTTTGGCATCAACAAATACTTAAAAAATCTTTTCATAGATGTTCTTTAGCTGCTTTGGTAGAAAGAAAAAGCTTAGAAAACACCTTAACAGAATTAAAATTCAAACCCGATGTATTTTCCCCAAACTATAAAAACTTAACAGAAAAAACAACTTTTGACTGCAAATCCAACAACATAAAAATCATCCCGTGGACTGTAAACGAAATTGAAGATATAATAAAACTCATAAAATGGGGCGTTGATGGACTCATTTCTGACTATCCAGATAGGGTAATATCAGAAAAAGAATAAACAATTTAGCTTTGAATTCAACCTTTAAAAACATAAAAAACACTAGTTGACAATATAAATTGATTAATAATGTATCAAAAAGGCATACAAAATACTGTCTATAATCTTAAGAATGACTTTTGATTGTAAATTGCATAATATTCAAAAATAAAAACATGTTTAGAAACAAACTATTTCAAACTATACTTTGGCTGAGCATTTCTGCTAACAATCTACTCGCCCAAATAGGCTCTGAAACGCAACCCATACAAGCTTCGCTATTGATAAACACCAAAGCTGGACACCCGATACCGAGAGGAGCAAGTGGCTATAATGCACGCATTGGCGACAAAATTTGGAGTTACAAACACCCCGACTTCATAAAAGCCTTCAACGAAGCCAAACCTGGCTGGTTAAGATACTGGAGCGGCACTGCTGGCGATGCTTTTTGTGCAGGAACAGGCATGTACGACAAAGAATATATCAATATGTTTGACCATGGCGAAGCCTACGACAAACTTCACGATTATGTAGAAATAAAAGGTCCACATAGAATTATAGACCTATACAGTCTCATGCAAAAAACAGACTGCAAGCTAGTAGTTACCGTAAACGCATTTACAGAAACCCCTGAAATGACTTTAGAGCTAGCCAATTTTTGCAAAAACAATCACATAAAAGTAGAAGCTTGGCAATTTTGCAACGAACCATACTTTTATATACCCGGTCGCCAAAGATACTGGTGGAACGATGGCTACGACTATGCTCAAAAGATGAAACCACATGCTGAGGCTATTCAAAAAGTTTTTCCAGATGCCCAACTTGCACTCAACTTCACTTGGGACGGTGTATGGACTTTTATGAAAGAAATAAATCAATACCAAAAAGAAAAAGGTGCATTTTGGAATGTATTTAGCAAGCACTCTTACGCCCCACATGTAGGCAATGAAGAACCATTTGAGCAAGCTTACAAACGCATGAACTCAAAACTTTTAGAGGTAACCAGCCCAGAATCCATGCAAGAAATAGAAACATACACTCAAAAAAATATTCCGATGTTGATTACCGAATTTGGCGTATGGAACAAAACACTCAATGGTATTATGTCTGGCATATACAATGCCGAATACACTTTAAGGCAACTCCAGCATCCAAATACTTGGCTGATAGCTTCGCACGAAATAAGTAATAAAGTAAAACCTAAAAACACTTATCAAAAAGAAATAAACGCCGCCATAGCAAATCATGAAAAACTAAATACTGTAGAAATGCTTACCGGAACAGAAACAGACATTGAAGGAAAAGCTCTACAACTAGTACACGAAGCCACCAATAGTTCAGACTATGTTTACAATACAACATTATCGGGCGAAACCAAAGTAGCTGGATTGAAAAACGAAGAAGTGTCGGGAATGTATGCCATGGCTTTTAGAGGAACTGATGGAGAAGACTTTGTTATCATTACAAACCGAAGCGACAAATGGCATCAATGCGAGCTATTTGCCAACAACAAAACAATACAATCTACCTTTATTACAAAATATCTCAATGCCAATACCTTACAATCACCAGATGCAGCATTAGAAATAAAAAAAATCACAGTAAAAGGAAATATCAAAGTTAGACCGCACACTGTGATGCTTTTGAAATGGAAAAACAACAGACCACTTTTGCCTCAACCAAGCAAAATTTACAGCATTCAAATTACTAAAGAAGGTGCTTTGATAAAATGGTCACCACAAAGCACTGCAACATCATACATACTCACAATACAAGAAAAAAATACAAAAAAAATCACGCAAATAAAAATAGATGGTAAACACACCGATTCGTTTCTTATTGGCAAACTTACTCCTAAAAAAAGCTATACAGTAAGCATTCAATCTCAAAACGATTTAGGTTTGTCAGCAAAGTCAAGTGATCTACCATTTGAGTTTTCAAAACCTCAATCGCCATCTATTTTCAAAATAGCAGCTAGAGACAATCAAGCTACCATTTTTTGGCACAGCGTAGCCAATGCAAGTGCTTACAAAGTGAAAATAAAAGCAAAATCAGGCAATTATGAAAAAGAATATTTTGCTGATAATGTATTCGGACTTAAAATATATGATTTACCCTTGAATACACCATTGTTTGCTACGGTAAAAGCAGTAAATGGAATAGGCGAAAGCACAGCATCAGCCCCAATAGACTTTATTTGCAAAGAAAATATTCCATTACCGCCAAGCAATATTTCGGCTATAGAACAAAATGATGGTAAAATAAACCTTCATTGGAACGCTCCAAAAATAACAGTAGACAATATAAATTATAAACTATTCAGGGGAAATGAACCTCATGTATTCGAACTATTGAAAGACAATCTTACATCAACTGACTTCATAGACTCTACAATTGTAACAGGCAAAAATTATTTTTATACTGTAAAATCGTACAACCTAAACGGCGAATGTAGCTTTTACCCCAATATAGCAAGCATCATTCGAAATACTGCTCAGATAAAAATACAGGTTTCAAACATTAGCATAGAAAAAGATACGGCAATTATTACTGTAAAATATGCCAACATTGCTTCAGACGGAGACATTGCCTTTGGTATAATATTGAGTGACGTAAGCTACCTCAATGGCGAAGAAACAAAAATATTTGCAAACTCATACAACAATGGGTATTTTACAGTAAAAATCCCCAAACAAACTTTATCAAAAGCTACATACGCTATCAAAGCATTTGTACAAACCAATGGAGGCACTCCTGTAATAAGCTTACCACCTCATAAAATATACCAAAATAGATAATGCTATTTTACAAAAAATGAGCTTGCCCAAATAGAAAGGCAAGCTCATTTAAAAAAAGCAATTTTATCAATAAAAAACTATCCCAAATAATTTGCAAAAGCTATTCTGCCATTTAAAGCATTTTTTTGATGTGTAAAAATATAAACATCCTGCAATCCACAAAAAAGCTTTGGATAACGTTGGTAATTTTCAGCTGAAAAACCCATTTGTTGAAAGCAATCAGCAACAAATTTCTCTGACACAAACGAAGTACCATAAGCAGCAGCATTGGTAATGCTATCTTCTACCAAACCCATTGCAGAATCTTCGCTGATATCATTATAAACAAAATCCTTTTGGGTATTTCCCAAAGATTGGTCATGTACAGAAAATATCAAAACACCATTTTTGTCTGTCAAAGCTATTAGTTTTTTTAGCCAACGCCCAAACAAATCTTGAGGTAAGTGACTAAAAAGAGAACCAACAAAAATGCTTTTAAAAAGCACAGGGCTTTCAAAATCTTCAGGTACAAAGGTTGAATATATTCCTTTTACACCAAATTTATTTACTTGAAAATCTACTGCTTGTTTTTTTATATCTGAGGTATAAATACCATCTTTATCTAAATGGTGCACCAACAAACGCTCAAAAGCACCATAACCAGAAGCAAAATCTAGCATTGGCAAAGCCTGAGTTTTCCATTCTTTACCCCAAAGTTTTTCGGAGGTTTTTTCTAAAATATCCAAAAAATGTAAACTTCTCTCGAAATAAGCTTTCATGGCATCTGGAATAGAAAAACCATTCAAAATGAAATACCTAAACATCAAATCGTTTTTTGAAATTTCGGTATCAATGTGAGCAGGAAGATTTTGATTTTTGATTATATACTCAATATTTTCTCTACTACGCTCATTTACAATCCAGTGAGCAGGGTAAGCATCTTGCAATATACTTTCCAGTATATTCAGCCTTTTATTGATCGGCTCATGCAATTGCATCTGAGAAATAACATAGCGGACAGGTGGACCAAAGGTCTTTAATAT
>JAGNSI010000143.1 GCA_017988135.1 Pseudarcicella sp. | reverse complement strand
CCTAGAGAACTGCAAAGCATGAAAGATATGCAAGATAGGTTATCATCAAGGTAGAAATGGGGGCTTACTGCAGACTTACAACAACCCGACTTTGAAACTAGGGTTGCCATTATGCAGAAAAAACTAGAAACAGACGGTATTCATATCAACCAAAATGTAATAGAATATTTAGCCCAAAGTATTGATACCAATGTTAGAGAACTAGAAGGCGTTATTATTTCTTTGATGGCTCATGCTTCACTAGACAGAAAAGAAGTAGACTTAGAACTAGCCAAAAGAACATTAGGTGGCATAGTTGTAAACAACGAAAAAGAACCAAGTATAGATAACATATTAAAAGCGGTAACAGAAATGTACCATGTTTCTATAGAGGATTTAAAAAGTAAATCTAGAAAAAAAGAAAATGTATTGCCTAGACAAATGGCAATGTATATGCTTAAAGAAATGACAAGCTTGCCATTGAAGTCTATTGGGTATCAATTTAGTAATCGTGACCACAGTACAGTAATACACGCAATACAGAGTATAAATAGTTTAGTAGAATTTGACAAAACAGCGGAAAAAAATATCGAAAAATTGTTTAGACAGTTCAATAAAACGTTTCAGAAAAAAGCCACAGCTGTATTAGAAACTGCCTAAACAATTATATTTTTTATTAAAAACAATAGCGGACAGACAAACCTATTGCATTGGTATGTAAGCTAGAAGCATTGATAATATTAAAGGCTGGCTTCCAATCTAAACCTATTGCCAATGGTATAGACCTTATTTTTCCTTCTATTCCAATAATTCCATCCAGTCCAACAACAAGTCCATTATTATGGTGGTAATAACCGTTTCCGTAACTGTACAAATGCCCGCCACCTCCGATATACCAATTGAAATCTCTTGAACTGAATGCTGCACCATGTATCTCATATAAACCTGTGATACCAAAACCACCATTATCTATAGTGAGTATACCTTCTATGGCATTTTTTGAGGCTACAAATGTTTTGTAATTGATACCTTGCGAATCACCTATTCTGATACCTAATGCCGACTTATACAATTGTGCCCAGCTAGACAAGGCACTTAAAAATATTAAAAAACTTGTAATGGAAACTATTTTTTTGATCATTTTTGGAGTTTGTTTTTACTAAAGTAACTTATTTATAATTTCTTCTACATTTACTTGTTCTGCCTCTGCTTTGAAATTTCGAACTATTCTATGTCTTAATATTGGTAACGCCACTGCTTTGATATCTTCTATATCGGGTGAAAATTTACCATTTATCAAAGCGTTACATTTTGCAGCAATGATTAAGTTTTGTGATGCTCTTGGACCAGCTCCCCATTCCAAATATGTGTTGGTAATATTATCTGCAAGTTGGGTATTGGGTCTGGTTTTATGAACAAGCTTTACAGCGTATTCAACTACATTATCTGCAACTGGAACTTTCCTTACTAGTTCTTGAAAATACAATATTTGCTCTGCAGTAACTTGCTTTTGAATGACAGTTTTTATGTTTGAAGTAGTGTTTTTTACTATGTCTACTTCTGCCTGAAAACTTGGGTAGTCTAGTTTTACCATAAACATAAACCTATCTAACTGTGCTTCTGGCAATGGATAAGTACCTTCTTGTTCTATCGGGTTCTGAGTTGCCAATACAAAAAATGGTTTTTGTAAAGGGTATTTTATGCCCGATATAGTTACAGAATACTCTTGCATAGCCTCCAAAAGTGCCGATTGTGTTTTGGGAGGTGTTCTGTTGATTTCATCTGCCAATATGATGTTGGCAAAAACTGGACCTTTGATGAATTTAAAATTACGTTCTTGATCTAATGTTTCTGAGCCTAAAATATCAGAAGGCATCAAGTCTGGTGTAAATTGAATACGATTGAAATTCAAATCTAAAGCTTCAGATATAGTAGAGATTAGTAAGGTTTTTGCAAGACCTGGCACACCTACAAGCAAGCAATGTCCTTTGCAAAAAATTGCCGTGAGCAAGAGTCTCACTGTTTCTTCTTGTCCTACTATTACTTTACCTATTTCTTTAGACAGATTATGATACGTTTTTTTTAGTGCATCTACTGCTTCAACATCTGATGTATATAATGACATATTGCGTAAAATTTTGTTTTTTATTTAGAAATAGGACTTGTTTGCATTTTATTGATTTCGCTGCAAGGGATTACAACTTTTATATTCGTCTTCCACAAATATAAATACTTCATCTTTTGCTTTCATAAACCATTTTTCTAATGCCGAATTTTTCTTGCGACCCATTGCAGCGGCTGAAAGTTTGGCATAATCGTCTTTGAAATTAGCAAAGTGAGCAGGGTGTTTTGCTTTATAATATAATATTCTTACGGCACTTCTTCCATCTTCTGTTCGGAATGGCATTGGTGCAGACACTTTACCTATTGTCATGGTATCCATGGCAAAAAACAAGCTTGGCTCCATAGTGCCATCCAATGGTAGTTTTATACTTCTTGTTTGTGGATCTACCAACATTCCACCCGAATATTGGGTATTTTTGTCTTCTGAGTGAAGTTTTGCGGCAGCTTCGAAGGTCAATGAATCACGTTGAATGAGTACTTTTATGCTATCTAAATATGCTGTTGCATCTTTAAGATCTAGTCTTTGGTAATCTGGTCTCAATAAAATGTGCTTTACATGGTATTCTTGACCTCTTATTTCTACCATTTTGATAAGGTGAAAACCAAATTCAGATTCTATAACTTCAGACATTTCGCCAGGCTTTAGTTTTAGTGCTGCGGCCTCAAATGGTGCTACCATTTGACCTCTTTTTGCAAAACCTAAGTCACCGCCTTTTTTACCAGAACCGATGTCTTCTGAATGCTTCATCGCCAAATCTTCAAAGTTTGCTCCTTTGTTTACTTGATTTTTGTAGTCGTTTAACCTGCTTAACAATTCACTTTTTTGAGCTTTGGTAACTTTGGCTAATCGTATAATATGTCCTACTTCTACCTCTGGCGATAGATACGGTAAGCTATCTTTGGGAATTTGGTCAAAAAATGCTTTTACTTCTTTCGGCGTTATTTTTACATTTTCTGTAATATTTTGTTGCATTTTTTGAGTAAGCATTTGCTCTTTCAACGTTTGCCTTACTTCATCTTTTAGCGTTATAATACTTTTTCCGTATGCTTCTACTATGTTTTTTGACGAGCCGAATTGTTGCTCCATGGCTTCCATACGGGCGTTCAATTCGCTATCTAGCCTTTTGTCTTCTATGGTTATAGAGTCTATTTCTGCTTTAGCCAGTAACAATTTGTTCACTATCAAGCTTTCAAATAATTGGCATTTGGTGGGTGTTTGTCCGCCTTTGCTTTCTTTGAGATATTCTTGGTATTGAGATTCGAGCTCAGATTTTAGCACATAATGATTATCTACTTTAGCGATTATCTTATCAAGAACGGTATTCTTTTGAGAAAATAGAATATTAGAGCAAAGAATTATAGAAAGACAAAGTAGAAAATTGAATTTTCTCATTTTATAAATTTATTTGTTTTAAAAATAGTGCTATGTTTTTAAGTTTAAACTTAAAATACGTGCAAAATTAACGAATTAAAAATTGGTTTTAATATAGAATATTCTTAATTAAACTTAAAATATGTATTTTTTATGGTAAAATAATGCTTATTTATTCATCAATTCTTCGATATGTTCCAATTCAATAGGAATGTTTGCCATCAAGTCTGTATTGCCAGTTGGTGTAATTACAAAATTGTTTTCTAACCTTATTCCCAAACCTTCTTCTCTGATATAAATACCTGGCTCTATGGTAAAAACCATTCCTGCTTCAAATTTTCTATATCTGTTGCCAACATCGTGTACATCTAAACCCAAATGATGTGATGTGCCATGCATAAAGTATTTTTTCAACAATGGGTTTTCTTTGTTTTGTTTGTCTACATCATTTTTACTGAGCAATTTAATGTCTATCAATTGCCCTTCCATGTATGCTTCTACTTCTTTTTGGTATTCGTTCCAAATTTGCCCGACAGTTAAGATAGATTCTGCAAACCTAAAAGTATTGTAAACTGCCTTGTACACTTGTTTCTGTCTTGGCGAAAACCGCCCATTCACTGGAATGGTTCGTGTAAGGTCTGAGTTATAATTGGCATATTCTGCAGCTACATCTAATAGTATAAGGTCTCCGTCTTTACATACTTGGTTGTTCTCTATATAGTGTAACACGCAGGCATTGGCACCCGAAGCGATGATGGGCTGATAGGCAAACCCTTTCGAACGATTTCTGATAAATTCATGGATGAGCTCGGCTTCTATTTCGTATTCGGTTACGTTTGGTTTTACAAAATCTAGCAACCTGTTGAATCCCTTTGCTGTAATATCAGCTGCTTTTTTGATTAGATCTATTTCAATGTTATTTTTAGTAGCCCTCAATTGATGCATAATGGGAGCCGCTCTATGCAAAGTATGCAATGGATATTTGTCTTTGATGAAATCTATAAAACGCCTATCTCGTGACTGCACTGTGGATGAGTTTCGAGAATGCTCGTTTAAGTTGAGAAAAATATTGTTGGTTTCGAATACTACATCGTTCAAAACGGCTTCCATTTGGCTTGTCCAATACACGGTTTGTATGCCTGAAACTTCTCTTGCGTGTTCTTTGGTATATTTATATCCTTCCCAAATAGCTATTTGCTCTGAAGTTTCTTTTATAATCAATATTTCTCTTTTCTTGGGGTCTGGGTGATTCGGAAATATCAAAAGAAGGGTTTCCTCTTGGTCTATTCCTGTAAGATAAAATAAGTCTGAATTTTGTTGAAAACCCATTGTGCCATCTGCATTGGTTGGCATAATGTCATTGGCATTGAAAATAGCTAAAGCATTTTGGGGCAATAGTGACGATAGCTTTTTTCTATTTTCAATAAAAAGTGTATTATCTATAGCTTGGTATTTCATAAATTATTTTTCTCAAAAAATTAATACTTTTAGTATTTTAAAAATCTAATTGGCAAGATAAGGCTAAGCTACGAATTTGCAAATGGTGTGTCAAAGTTTTATTAATACAGGGAGTGAAAGTATTTTTTGAATTTAAAAATACCGAATATAGAATCTTTTGAAATAAAACATATAATAATCTCAATAGTAGTGAGTTGAAATATTTATAAATGAAATTTTACAGTTAAAATTAAAAAATGAAAGGACTCAACAAAGTAACATTGATTGGAAATTTAGGTAACGACCCAGAGGTATTGGAGCTACAAGACAAAATAAAAGTAGCTAAATTTTCGCTTGCAACCTCTGAAAGCTACAAAGACGAAAAAGGTCAAAAACACAGCATTACAGACTGGCACTCAATAGTACTTTGGCGTGGATTGGCAGAGCTAGCCGAAAAATATTTAACCAAAGGAAGCATGGTGTACCTAGAAGGAAAGCTTAAAACAAGGTTTTTTGAAGACAAAAACGGCGAAAAAAAATATGTAACAGAAGTAATCGGTGAACAATTAATTTTGCTAGATAAAAAAACAAATGGCAATTGAGATAAAATACAAACTCGGCAATCATAAAGACAAAGAGGTAATTTTTATTCATTTCGAAAAAAATCAGGAGATGAATCAGCGAGTCCGCAAACTAGTGGGGGTAAAATGGAGTAATTCTAAAAAGTCGTGGTACGTGCTGGATTCGGCATTTTATAGAGAGAAATTCAAAATACCATCCAAAAGTCTTATCGGTAAAGAGGTGCTTCTGTATAAAATAAGTGACTTAGGAAGGTTATTTTCAGTAAAGAAACCATACGCGGTGACTTCTGCTGATTTTTTAAATGGACGTAAATCCACAATAAACTCATGTGCACACTGGCCATTGTGATTGGTGTACAAGATATCAAATGCTCCATCCAGCCTTGCCCGCATGTAGTTGGCATTAAGA
>JAGNSI010000037.1 GCA_017988135.1 Pseudarcicella sp. | reverse complement strand
GCAATAAGAAATGCCAGTCAAGTGCCCACCGAAAAAGTAAACATAGCATAAATTGTTTTTCAATTGAACAAAAAAAAAGCCCAATCTTTGAATGAATAAGATTGGGCTTTTTTTTTAGCATAAAAATATTTTTATATGTACTTTTGTTGTGGTACAAATACTAAATTTCAAACAATCATTCAAAAGCTTGGAAAATATATTAGAACATCCTTTGTTGGGCAAAATAGAGTCAGCACTCAATCAGATAAGACCTTATTTGGCATCTGATGGAGGAAATGTGCAAGTAGTAGCCATCTCAGAAGACAATGTTTTGGAGATTGAATTGCTAGGTGCTTGTAGCTCATGCTCTATGTCTGCCATGACTTTTAAGGCTGGTATAGAAGAAACTATACGCCGTGAAGTACCAGAAATAGTAAAAGTGATAGCTGTAAATAATTGACGCTATTGTTTTGTTTTATTATATTTTTTTATAAATTTACTCCACAAAGCGCATATGACGGTTTAAAGTTATTTTCGCTCGCACTTTAAAAATTCAAAGAAACCTTTCCTTTTCGCTCTCAATATATTTTGTAGAGTATTTTTTTGCGTCTTTACTTTTTTGATTTTTTCAATTAAGTATTAAGTCAGCAAAAAATACAGCTAATATTTTATTGTCAATTTGGCATAGTTTTAGAAGTTTAATCTTTCTTAAACCAAAATATTTTAGCATCCAAAAAACTACAAACATTTAGTACTTATAAATCTGATTTGTTTTTTAAAAATTATCATATATGAATATTTTTACTCACTTTTTTCAAGTTTCAGTAAGCCAATTGACCAAGCTTATCGAAAAATTACTATTGTTTAAAAGTAGTAATGACCCGATGGTAAATACTAGTTATAGCTTTGGTAAAATATATGATCAAAAGCCTAAATCTGAATTTTTTAAGATGACATTCATGACTACTACTTTTCGTAACATTGCTTTTGCGTTGGCTATATTATTTGGTTCTTTTACAAATTCTTTTGCAGGTCAACCCGATTTAGAACTTACAAATAATATTACAGAAGGAGGTTATACGTTTATGCCACTTAATAATATTTTTAAATTTCAAGTAAAAGTAGAGAATAAGAATATCGATAAAGCTACTGGTGTAGTAGTAACCGATATGTTGCCAAGTGGATTGAGGTATGTTTCGTCGAGAGTAGTGTATGGTGGCGGAAGCTACGTTCCTAATACAGGAGTTTGGAATATTGGTCAGATAAATGGAAATGATTATGCATTGCTAGAGGTTGAAGTGCAGGTGATACAGAGAGGTATAACGATACACAGAGCCAGTATTACTTCACAAAACGAGCCTGATGATAATTCGTTTTTATCAAGTCCAGTTTTGGCATCTACAGAAGATTTTAAGGATGCTTTTTGTGTTTCTGTACCTTATTATTATTACGATGGAGATGAGTACGAAGTGTCTATAGATCCCATGTATACTGATGCTGTTTGGAAACGTAATGAATTTACAGTAATAGCTCCAAATGGTACACCAGGTGCTAGTATTGTAAACGGCAAATTGAAAATAACTTCGGTCGGAGATTATACATTGTATAGTGCTAAAAGAAACAATTGTCCAACCTCTGGCTGTTGCCCAATTAGGGTAATACCCGGTCCTTTCGGAAGTATAGGTGACTATGTATTTAAAGATAAAAATAACAATGGTATACAAGATGCCGGCGATGAACCCTATGCTGGTGTAAGGGTAGAATTGTACGATGCGCAAGGTTCTCTACTAAAAGAAACTCAAACGACAGGAGCAGACGGAAAATATTTGTTTACAAAATTGACTAAAACGGGTTATAAGGTTAAATTTTATACACCCAATGGGGAAGAATTTACCACCAAAGGACAAGGTTCTGATGATAAAAATAGTGACGTTGATGCTAGTTCAGGTGGTTTTACAGAAGTGATTCCAATAGATATTGAAAAGGCAGCAGGTTCAAAAGAAAGGGATAATTTGGACGTTGATGCTGGTTTTAAAGTTAAATATGGTTCAATAGGTGATGTTGTTTGGAAAGATTTAAATTCTAATAACAAACAAGACGCTGGAGAACCAGGTATACCAAATTTGCAAGTAGATTTACTAAACGAAATTGGTGGATTTATAAGTTCAACTACTACAGATTTTGCTGGAAATTATAAGTTTGAAAATTTGAGTTCAGGTAAGTACAAAGTTAAATTTTACTCAAATGGAGAAACTTTTGTTGTAGCAAAAGATGGCTCAAATATTCAGATAGATTCAGATGCGGGTGCTGGTGGTGTTTCTGACGTAATTGAAATTGATGTTACTAAAGAACCAAGTAACATCCTTAGAAATAATCTTACTATAGATGCAGGTTTAAAACCAAAATGCGAAATTGCTACAGGTAGCTTGGTTGGAAGTTTGGCTTCTGTTTGTTTGCCAGTGAATAACTCTGTACAATTGACGGCATCTGTTGGGACTATTGCCACTATTCCTGGTGGTTATAGTATTAAATATCTTCTAACAAAAGGATCAGAATCAGTAATTTTTGAAATTGGCAATTCACCTAGTTTTTCTGTATTGACAATTGGAGATTATAGAATTCATGCTTTAGTTTTTGATCCAGATGTAAATAGCTCAAATTATTTTAATTTAAGTTCTATCGTTTTAGGGACAACCAAAATATCGGATATCAAAACTACGCTAGATGATAAATGTTCGGCACTTGATTTGTCAGGTGCTTCATTTAGTGTGTACAATAAACCTATTCTTACCCAAGCAACTGGTGGTACTTTTTGTGAAGGTTCTGTGGCTACTATCTCAGCGATATCTACTGACAATACAATAAATTGGTACAGAACTCCAACTGGAGGTACTTTGTATCAAACCAGTAATAGTGGAGAGAATCTCACTATCGCAGGGCTTACAGCCGAAACCAATTTTTATGCCGAAGCTTCTAAAGATGGTTGCTTTAGCGATAGGTCTTTAGCAACGGTATATATAACACCCAAACCACAGAAACCTATTGTAAATAGTTTGGCAAATATTTGTCCAGCAGATTTTGTAGATTTGGACCCAACAATAGAATGGCATGATCAAAACAATACTAATAACTCGAGTTTGATAACTAACTTGAAAATAAAAGCTATTACTACTGTTTTTGCAGTAAACAAAACTGCTACAAGTGGTTGTTTTAGTGATATACAAGTAGTTCCAGTAGTTATTAAAGATTGCCCTTGCTTAACACCAGCTTCCGCTACAGTACAAGAATTGTCACCATTATGTGCGGGTCTAAACCCCATTTCTGTAAAGTTAAATGGTAACTATAACTTAAATGTTTCTACTGCTACATGGACGAGCTCAGGAACAGGTACATTTGATAATAATCTTAGCAAAACTCCTACTTATTCAGTAAGTCAGCAAGATATCAGTAACGGAAGTGTACTTTTTACTTATACGACAAACGATCCAGATGGATCTGGCAAATGTATTTCTGATATCAAAACAGTAACATTAGTTTTGAATAAGATTCCAGAAAAACCAACTGACTTAAATGGTGAACCTAAAATTTGTTTAGGCGAAACAAACAAGCTTTTTGCTACCTCTCAACAAGGTTTTCCTGTGGTATGGTACGATTCCCCAACAGGCGGTGTCTTGCTTGGAGATGCCAACATAGCTGGAATACCTGTATTGCCCAATGCTGTAGGTACTTATAAATATTATGCTGAAACCAAAAGCCCTATTGGTGAGTGTGTGAGTGACCAAAGGGCTGTGTTTAGTTTTGTAGTAGAAAAATGTTATACCGATTTGACTATTGAAAAAACAATTCCAAATGGTCAAACCAATTATTTCAAAGGTCAAGAAGTTACTTATCAATTAAAAGCAAGAAATCTTGGACCTTATAAGGCTCAATCTGTAAAAGTGCAAGATTTATTACCTCCAGGTTTGACATACATAAGCCATACTGGTGGAGCTTATGATGCAATATCAGGTACTTGGAGTGTTGGCGAATTGCAATATAATAATGTTCCTGCAGTGTTGATTCTTACTGCTAGATGTGATTTAACGGGTACATTATTAAATAAATCATCTATTTCAAGCCCAGACGAAGATACCTTGAAATTGGGTAATAATAAGTCTGAAATTGCCATTAATGTAGCAACTCAAAAAATAGATCTTAGCCTTAAAATAGAAGCTAATAAGTACAATACACAGCTAAACGAAGAAGTTGAATACACTATTACAATAACCAACGAAGGGCCAGGTACAGCAAATAATGTTCAAATCAGAAATATACTGCCTGAGGGTTTAGAATTTGTAAGAGGTGGTTTACAAGAAAATGGAAGAACGCTAACATCTGGTTTGATAACACTTACTCCCAATTCATCAAATATATTTAAGTTTGTAGCTAAAGTCACAAAAGATGGCATAGTTACCAATATGGCTGAGGTATTTAAAGCTGATGAAGAAGATATTGACTCATCACCAAATAATGCTACCAGTGGAATAGACGAAGACGACGACGATAAAGTTGATATCAATACCATTTTGCCATGCGATAACTTTGCAAATCCTATACTTACAGTTGATAATGAGTTTGTATGTCCAGGCAAAGAAGCAGTGGTTAGAGCAAGTGGTTGTCCAGCTGGGTCTACATTTACTTGGAGTAATGGTAAAACAGGAATTGGTACTAGTGATGTGTTAAGAGAAAATATTACTTCAAGTAGGCAATACTCTTTTACTTGTACCAAAGGTGAATGTTCTTCAGCTGAAGCAGCAGTAGTGAAAATTTATCCAATTCCAAAGCTAGTAATTGAACCTACCCCAAGGGTGGTTTGTCAAGGAGGAACTACTACATTGAAATCTTCTGGTTGTGAAGCAGGAACCATTCTTTGGGGAAGTGGAGAAACTACATTACAAGTAGACAATGTAAAACCAACAGTAATAGGAGATGCAGGGAATATTTATACTGCTGTTTGTACAGTAAATGGATGTCCAAGTGCAGAGCAAAAGGCAAAAGTTTTGGTGAATCCTATTCCAAATGCACCTATAATTTCAAGTGATAAAGATACCGTATGTGAAGATAATCTTGTAAATGTTTTTGCCAAAAATTGTGAAGGTGGTATCATAAAGTGGGAAGATGGACGTGAAGGCGAAAGCTTTGGAATAAGACCAACTTACACTACAGATCCATTTAGAGCAAAATGTGTGATTAAAAATTGCGAAAGCCCATGGTCTGATCCTAAAGTTATATATGTAGAAGATGTAAAACCACCGGTTTTAGATGTAAACCCTAAGTTTATTTGTAAAAGTGGTACAGCCACTCTTACAGCAACAGGCTGTAAAGGTTCAATAATTTGGTCTGCCAATACCAATTATACAGGAGGAGCAAGTCAAATAACAGTAACTAAAAACAGAACAGAGGTTTTTACTGCAAAATGTCAAACAAAATACTGTACAAGCGATGATTCTGAACCAATAGTTTTAACTGTTTCAGATCCATCACCACCTATTGTAAGTGCTACCGACAATAACTACACAGTATGTACTGGAGGTAGTAAAGAATTGACCGCAACAGGTTGCGAAAGAGGAGAAATATTATGGGAAGATGGTACTAAAGGAATACCTTATATGGTAAAACCGATTGGGCAAACTTCTTATTCTGCTAAATGTATAGAAAATAATTGTACCAGTGGAAGCTCTTCTTACGTGAGAATTTCTATTAATGACTTTACCAAACCATCTATATCAGCTTCACCAAGAAATATATGTATTGGTGACAATGTTACACTATCAGCATTCAGTTGTGCTGGTACTCCGATATGGTTTGCAGATGCAGTGAAAATAGGAGAAGGTACTACTTTAGTTCAAAAACCAAATGCGTCAGTTACTTATTCTGCTACTTGTGAATCAGCTACCTGTAAGTCAGGTAAGTCTGAAGAACTAAATGTAACAGTAACCGATGGAGGTACAGGCCCAATAATTTCTGCTAATAAAACCAAAGTATGTAGCAAAGAAGTAGTTCAACTTTCGGCTACTGCTTGTCAAAATGGTACTATAAAATGGTCGAACGGCGCTACTACTTCTGTGGTAAATTTGAGCTTAGACCAAACTACTACATTCTCTGCTAGATGTATAACAAATGGTTGTGATAGTAGACCTTCGAATGAAATAACTGTAGAAGTTACACCAGGTTCGGGTGTAATCAACTTTAAAGTCAATACAGATAAATTGTCTGTTTGTCAAGGAGCTTCGGCTGTTTTGACAGCAACCGGCTGCCCAACAACTGTAACTTGGGGCGATGGTACAACAGGAGAAACAAAAACCATTACACCCACTATTTCAGATAATTATTCGGCTACATGTGCTGCATCTGAATGTGGTTTGGCAGCTTCAAGCTCTGTAAAAGTAGATGTACTACAATCTTCAACAAAACCTAGAATTATTATCGCTGACAAAGTATTTTGTGGTGGAACTCAGGTTACACTATATTCAAGAAACTGTGGAGGTAGTGTAGTGTGGAGTCCTGGTGGAAGTACAACTACCGATATTATTGTATCGCCAAAAGAAACTACCACTTACACCGTAACTTGTAAAAATTCAACTTGTGGTACAGATCAAGTTTCTGACCCTTTTGAAATAAAACTTGGAGTACCTAATACACCAGTGATTAGCTCAAATGTTACCACTGTTTGCGGAGGTGGAAATCCTGTGACATTTACAGCCAAAGGTTGTGACGCTACTGTAAAATGGTCAAACGGAGCAGAAGGAGAAACTATTACTGAAACAGTTACAAAAGACGTTACATTCTCGGCATTTTGTACAACACAGTTTTGTCCAAGTCCAAAATCTAATGAGATAAAAATTAAAGTAATTGCACCAAGTGTTCCATCTATTTCAAGCTCATCTACAGCTATTTGTGATGGTACAACGGTAGATATTTATGGTTCATGTTCTGTAGGTTCAATAGTATGGTCAAATGGTCAAACCTCACCTACATTGACTGTAACCTCAAATGAATTGGCAAATACTGTAGCTAAATGTCAGTTGAGTGGTTGTGAATCTGTAGAATCTAAAAAACCAAATGTAATAATAGGTAAACCTACTGCACCAATCATCTCTTCAAATATTAGTAAAATTTGTTTTGGGTCATACGCTGTACTTACATCTAAAAATTGTGTAGGAACTACTATATGGAATGATGGGCAAAATGGGAATGAAATCGTTACCAGATCTAACTTGTCTAGTTCTACTGCCTATACAGCAACTTGTTTGGTCGGAAACTGTGAATCAGAAAGTTCTAATACAATACCGATTACTGTAGACGGTAAAGGTTTGAAAATGCCAGTAACTGAAAACGTTGCTAATATTTGTCCAGAAAGAACAGTTAGTTTAAGTAAAGCCTTAAAAAGTACTGCTAATACACCAGGAGGAGTTTTTGAATATCATATAGATGTTTTGCCAACTTCACCATTAGTGGCGTTCCCAAATTCAGTAGAAACTACGGGTGTATATTATGTGTTCGAAAAAGCAACAGGAGGTTGCTATTCTCAGGCAGGAATTATCAATGCATTTATTAGTCCAGATTGTAGCAGACCAGACTGTAAGCAACAACCAGCTACTGTAAATGCAGGAGTTGATGCGAGTATTTGTGCCGACAAAACGTTTAAAATGAACTCTACCTACGGTGGAGCAGCAAGCAATGCACAATGGAAAACTACAGGTTCAGGTAAATTTAATAATTCATTTTTGAAAGACGCTGTGTACACTGCTTCATTGGCTGATATCAAAAAAGGAAGTGTAAAACTTTATTTTGTAACAAACGATCCTGATGGAGCTGGCACTTGTGTTGCAGCAGCCGATACGATGGAATTGTCTATAAAAGGGATAGATTTTAAACCAAAAGTTTCAAAATCAGGTCAATTGTCAATTTGTGGTTCCGACTCTGTAGTTTTATCAGGAAGCGAAGGTCCATACACTTACCAATGGTTTAAAGTTGGTGATAGAAATCCGATTTCTTCATCAAAAGCTATAAGTGTAAAAGGAGATATCGGTGGTGACTATTTCTTTAAAATATATAATTCAGAAGGCTGTAGTTCATTGGAATCTGATACCGTTACAGTAAGACCGGTCTCGTCTTCTTCAACACCACTCACAGTAAGAGACGCTACAATAAATTTATCAGAAACTATAGATTTGTTTTCATTAGTAACTGACAGACCGCTTACTAATATTGAATTTCACATAGATAATTCACCTTTATCACCAACTATACTTGACCCAACCACAGCAGGTCCTGGAACTTATTATGCTTTCAGAAGAGGTAGTGGAGGTTGTTTCAATACAGGAGCTAAAATAGTAGTAAAAACCAACGGAATAGTATCTTCTTCAGATTTAGTGATAGACATTTCTCGCTCACCTATAGACCCTGATACTAAGTTGAGCACAGTAACTATTACTGTAAAAAACAATGGCGTAGACGATTCAAGGAATGTAGATATCACCAGTCGCCTTACAGGTTCAGTTACGTTGGTACAAACGATGTCTCCTGAATTGATAAAAAATGCAGACGGAACAGTATTGTCTGCTAATATTCCACTTATTAAAAATGGAGAAACTAAAACTTACACCTATACTGTTCTAATTACAGGTAATACTGGTATCAACGAAACAAAAGTGTTATCTAAGTCTACTTCAGACCCTAACACGGGTAACAATACTAAGTATATTTCTTTTTCAGATCAACTTATTAAATCTGATGTTTCGGTTTCTATTTCTTCAAACAAAGAAAATACAAATTTGAAAATTGGAGATTTGGTTACTTACACTGTAGTAGTTAGAAATAACGGACCTAGTACTTCTGAAGCAATATCAGTGAGTAACCCGTTGCCATCAGGTATAGCTTATAAGCAAGCCGACTCCAACCCATCGTTGAAGCTTGTCAATGGTGTGCTTTCTACAAATATAGATTCATTAAAAAATGGTGAAACAAGAACCTATATTTATACAGGTGTAGTTACCAAAACAGGCGTAATCGAAAACACAGTTACAGTAGCTAAAATAGACGATATCAATCCTACCAATAATACATCTACTGCTATCATCAACTCCGAAAACAAAACCGATTTGATGATTACATCATCTTATAGCGATGTAAACAAAACCAATAATACCGTTTTGGTAACAGTAACCGTTAAAAATATAGGTACAGATGTTGCCAAAGATGTAAATATTAGTAGTGTTTTAGATCAAAGTCAATACGTTGCAAATGTACCTGTAGGTATGTCATATGTTGGGAATCAAATTTCTAAAAAATTGGCAGAATTACCCCCAGGTGAGACTCATACAGTTGTTTATACAGTTCAATTAAGTCAAGATGGTAAAACTTTGCTTTCAACAGTAAGTACATCTACACCTGAAACAGATTTAGGAAATAATAAATCTAATATATCACCTTCAGTAAACTCAGTAGTAGCTTCAGAAACAGACCTTTCTGTTTCGATAGTAAGTAATAAAACAGAAGCTTACAAAGATGAGGAAGTGATTTATACTGTTACAGTTCGTAATAATGGTCCAAATCCTGCAAACAATGTAGTGGTAAAAAACAAGATTCCGTTAGGAGTAGAGTTTGTGAATTCACCTAACTTGACAAGAATTAACGATTCACTAACGGCAACTATAGCATCATTGCCAGTTGGACAAACCGCTACTTTTACGTATGTTGTTAAAAAACGTGGTGTAGAAAATGTAACAAACGAAGTAAGAATAATAAATCCAAATGATGTTTCGCAAAACAACAACAGTGATGCTGTATTAGTAAAAGGCATTCCAGAAAAAACAGCAGATGTTTCGATAGCAACAGAAAAGTCTGAGCCAGATGCAAATGGAATTTCTACTATTAAGGTTACAGTAGTAAACAATGGACCTGATGATTCACGTGGCGTTTTAGTAACCAATGTATTAGATAAAAATATAATCCTTGTAGCTAATCCAGATGTTTTTGAACAAAGCAATAATACTTTGTTTAAAACAATACCTACAATGGCAAACGGTGAAACCAAAATTTTTACCTATAAAGTTAAATTGGTACCAGATCAATCTTCAGGAATAATAAGTACACAAGTCACTACGCAAGTAAAAGACGCTATAACTTCAAACAATAATTCTGTAGTCGAAATAGTTCCTATAGGCACTCCTCCTACAAAAAAACCTGATATAGCCATAGAAATAGACGCAGACAAAACAGAAGCAAAAGTAGGAGAAGTTGTAAATTATACCATCAGGGTAAGAAACAATGGGCCAAACGATGCAACTAATGTCAATATATCGAGTTTAGTGCCACCTGGTCTTGGTGAAATTACTTTTACAAGTACGCCATCTTTGGTGCTTAATAACAACACCCTTACTGCCAATATTGATAAACTTAGTCCAAACAATGAGGTGATATACACATTCACTGGGAAAATGTTATCAACCAATCCAGTAACGGTATCAGTAAAAGCTGTTTCAGAAGGAGATATTATCACTCTTAACAACGAAAATAGTGTAACCGTAAAAGGCGTATTGCCTAGCGTAAATTCGGATGTCGAGATTACTTCTTCACAATCTGCAACAAGACCTGACGGAACAGCAACCGTTACCGTAAAAGTAACCAATAAAGGACCAAACAATGCCGAAAATGTTTCGGTAAGAAGTGTGCTAGATCCTGTGTTAAATGTAGTAGGCAGTCCAGTAGGTTTAACCGCCAACGGTAATACTTTGTCTACAACATTGACAACCTTGGGTAATGGTGAAACTAAAGAATTTACTTACGTAGTAAAAATAACTGGTCAAACACCTGGTGATATAGTAAGTAATGTTTCTTCAATTACACAAGATAACCAAACGTTAAACAATCAATCTAAAGTTACTATTTTAGTGCCAAATACACCTAACAGTTTAAAACCAGATGTAGCTGTTAAAATAACGGCAGATAAATCATCAGCAACAATAGATGAGCGAATTGTTTATACAGTTACTGTTAGAAATGTGGGTCCAATAGATGCAAACAATGTTTTAGTTGAAAATTTTATACCTGCAGGAGCTGTTTTCGAAACAACTATAGGTAGTCCTCCATTAACACGTGTGTTAGATAAACTTACCGCAAATATAGCTACACTCAAAAAAGACGAAGAAGTAGTATATAGATATAGTGTAAAGAAAAATACAACTAGCGTAATAACCAGCACTGCTAATGTTACAGTAAAAGACGATATAAATCCAGCAAACAACACGTCTACAGTGAATGTAGGAAATCCGCCAAGCTCTGACTTAGAAGTAAAAACAGTAGCAAGTGCTCCAAATGCAAATGGTATTTCAAATATAACTATAACCATCAAAAACAATGGGCCAGATGTTGCTCAAAACGTATCTTTAACCAATAGTGTTACAGGTACTTTGACTGACATAACATCTTCAAATCTAACTGTTAATGGTTCTACTTTGATAGCAAATGAATCTTCATTGGCAAGTGGTGCTACCAAAACTTATACATTTAGTGTAAAAGTAACAGGAGAAACAGGTCAAGTGGTATCCAATGTGACATCAAATACCCCAGATTTGATATTGACTAACAACAACTCAATCGTAAATGTTGGTGTACCTCCAACCAACAAAGCTGATTTGTCTGTAACACTCAATTCAAACAAAGAATCGGCTTCACCAGGTGAAACAGTGATTTATACACTTACTGTAACCAACGTTGGTCCTGAAGATGCCAAAAACGTTGCCATAAAAAATATTTTACCTCCAGAGTTGACCAATTTTAAAATTATATCAGGTCCAACATCTTTAGCTATAAATGGCAATATCTTAACTACAACAGTACCAACAGTAGAAAAAGATAAAACTTTGACATACGTATTTAGTGTAGTAAAAGAAGGTGAAAAACAAGCCATTAGTGTAGCAAGTGTTACATCTGCAACCACTAATGACCCCAACACAATAAATAACTCAGACGATCATGTTTTAGGTGCAGTTTCTACACCATCTGCTGATTTAGTGATTACTTCGAAAGAGGGTATTAGAAATGCCGACGGAACAGAAACAATTACAGTTACGGTTAAAAATAATGGACCTGCTCAAGCAAAAGACGTTTCCATAGTGAGTGCTATTTCAGGTTCACTTTCTATAGTTTCAAAAGATCCAGAATGGGTTCAGAGTGGCAATACTTTAACCACCAAAACATTGCCAGTAATGAACAGTGGCGACGAAGTAACCTATACTTATGTTGTAAAAATAAATGGCAACACTGGGGTTATCAACTCAGAAGTAAAATCGACAGTTTATGATAAAAATTTAGATAATAATAAGTCTACGCTTAACCCAGGTAGTCCTAAAGCTCCAGACGTAAGTTCTTCTATTACATCAGATAAAAGTATTGCTGAAATAGATGAAATTATTACCATGAAAGTGTTGGTAAGAAACAATGGTACTCAGGATGCAACCAATGTAAATGTAAGAAGCTTCTTGCCTCCAGGTGTGGTTTTCGTAGAGTCTATAGGTACTAGAAAATTAGAAAAACAAGGTGATTCATTAAGGAATACATTACCAATTCTCAAAATTGGTGAAGAGGTAGAATATGTATTTACTGTTAAGAAAACTACAGATAATAACGTAGCCATACCGTCAATAGCAAGTACAAAAGGTGATAAAGATGGCTCAAACGATAAATCAAGTGTACTTATCAAAGCCAAGCCTTTGCCAGTTGCCAATGTGTCTATCAAAACAGAATTGTCTAAAGTAGACAACGATGGTAAATCTACACTCACCATGACAATCACTAACCTTGGTCCAGATTTGGCGAAAGGAATTGATATTACCTCTTTATTAAGTGGAGGTAGTACCATACCTGTATTGCCTCCAGGCTGGGTAAGGGTAGGTAACACAATTAAATACACAGAGTCGTCATTGTCATTAAACGAAACCAAAACCTTTGTGTTTGATGTTGTATTTACTGGAAAAAATGCAGATGGCAAATATCCTGTAGGGACATTTATTTCAAGTGAAGTGAAATCTACTACCAAAGACGACGATCTTTCTGATAATGTTTCTAAAGTAGCACCACCAGCTGGAACAATAGTAGGTGGTGGCGAGCCAGCGGATGTAAATGTGAATATCAAAGCCGATAAGTCTACATCTGGGCAAGAAGAGCTCATAGTGTATACCATCACTGTCATTAACGTTGGGCCAACAACAGCCAGAAATATTGACGTGAAAAGTATTTTGTCTAATTCACTTACTTTGGTAGGAAGCACAACTTTAACTGTAAATAACAATGAACTTACAGGGAAAATAGACTCACTTGAATTAGGTAAAACCTATGTTTATACATTTACAGCTAAGAAAAAAGATAATGTAGATGTTACTACTACAGTGACGGTCAATACTAATCCTGCGGATAAAGACTTGACAAAAAATACTCATTCGGTAGAAGTGAAGAAAAAAGATTCTATAGTGCCAGTAGATAAGTTATCAATAGGTTTGGCTAAAGAAGTAGTTAAAGATGAGTTAAAACAAGATCCTTTCAACGAAAATATTTGGACAATCACTTATAAAATATACGTAACCAATTACGGTAAAGACAAAGCTAATAACCTTCAAATAGAAGATGATTTAAAACAAGTTTTTACCGACAAAGGAGTAGTTATAATCGGTAAACCAGTCTTAACATCGCTTAGTTCAACTTTGCAAGTAAACGGCAACTATACTGGTCAAGGAGTGAATATTAAAATGCTAAATGATGCCAGCTCAAGCTTAGCGTCAGGAGAAACTGGCATTATTACTATGGCTGTAAAAGTAAATACCAGTAATCAGAAAGGAGACAATGTGTATAACAACGTAGCAGTAGGTTCGATCAAAGATACCGACATCAAAGATATATCTACAGAAGGCTCTAATCCAGATCCAAATGGTGATATGAAACCAGATGAGATGATACCTACCATGATAGCTTTAGATAAGTCGCAACCTAAAGATTACATGATAGGCTTGGCTAAAAAAGCAGATACCTTGAGGCAATCAGACGGCTCATACAATGTTACCTACAGCTTAGTAGCTATCAACTACGGTAAAGTACCATTATCGTCAATATCATTGACAGATACGCTTTCTAATGTATTTGGAGACGACGCACGCTACACCGTTACTGTGCCTCCAACTATTACACGTGGAGATCTAACGGCCAACATCCTTTTTGATGGAAATGTTAAAAAGAACGTTTATCTCGTAAACGCCGATGCAAGCAAAGCACCTTTAGCTCCGGGAGATTCTATAAAATTATTTTTTGTAGTAAATCTTAAAGAAATAGCTCGCAAAGGAGCCTTCTTAAACACTGCTGTAGTTAAGGCAATAGCTGATAACAACAATAAAGATTTGGTAGGAGATTTATCTACAGATGGTGTTACACCTGACCCTAACAGAGATGGCAATCCTTCTGAAAAATCACCTACACCAGTATTGTTTAAATCATATACAGATGAACTGATAATCCCCGAAGGATTCTCTCCAAACGGCGATGGAGTGAACGATAAGTTTGTAATAAAAAATATTGATTTTTCTAAAAATGGTATTCAACTTATGATTTATAATAGATGGGGAGCCTTAGTATACGCAGAAGAAGATTACAGAAATCAGTGGCAAGGAGAAGCTAATCAAGGGATTGGCATAAACTTTGCAGGTGGTCTTCCAGATGGGACATATTACTATTCTATTCAGCAGTTTAAAAGAACTGCAAATCCTTTAAAGACAGAGTACTTAGGGGGTAGAATAATAAGATTTATGACTATAGCAAAATAAGATGTTTTTAGCAGTAAAAACTTCTTTACTGCTAAAAAATAAAATCCCTTTTTTATGTTTTTAAAAATAAATTTTTCACCCATGTTCGATTTTATTACTAGTTGTTTCTTACCCAGGAAAAAAGTTTTATTGTCAGTCATTCTATTGGGTTGTTTTATCCAATCATATGCTCAACAAGAGGCATTGTATTCACAGTACATGTTCAATATGATGGCTATAAATCCAGCTTATGCTGGTAGCAGTGAGGTCCTCAGTGCTTCTGCACTTTTTAGAAAACAATGGGTAGGTGTAAAAGGTGCACCACTCACTCAAACTATTACTGCAGATATGCCATACAAAGAAGAAAAAGTAGGCTTGGGTTTACAGATTTACAACGATAAATACGGCCTTTACTCAAACACTGGTATTTATGCAACATATGCTTATAAAGTAAAAGTGACTGACGAAACAACCCTTTCAATGGGAATCACTGGCGGAGGAACTTTTTTTGGTGTCTATCTTACAGAATCTAAGTTATCTACAGAATACGACGAAGCTTTTGCTCAAAACAGAAATGGTTTTTTGCCAAACTTAGGAGCTGGCGTTTATCTTAGCAATGAGAAAGGTTATTTAGGATTTTCTTCACCAATGCTTTTGAACAATAAATACCGAACTACTTTAGATACAAATCGTCGTTCGGGACAATCGAGGCACTACTACTTTACATCAGGATATGTTTTCACACTTAGCGAAAGTTTGAAGTTAAAACCATCTCTGCTATTAAAAGGTACTGTAGGTGCTCCCGTAACATTAGATGCTAATCTTAACCTATGGATAAATGATATTTTATCTGTAGGTACTTCATGGAGAACAAGTAATGGTGCTTTTAGAAAATCGGTATATGGAAATCAGTTTGGAGACGCTGTTATAGCCATGGTAGAGCTACAATGCAATGATCAAATAAGAGTTGGATATGCCCATGACTTTGCAATAAACGGCCTAAGAAATGGACAGTCTGGTTCGCACGAAATTATGCTCAGATACGATATGAATTTCAATAAGAAAAGAATTATATCACCTAGGTATTTTTAATTTCTTCAGAAAATCAAATAAAGCAGAAGGGTCACAATTTTTAAAAATTGTGACCCTTTTTAATTGATATTAAACGAATTTGTTTAGTAGTTTATTCTATTATCGAGAATCTTTAAAGTAGTGCAGTATTTGTTATCTTACAATAAGTTGAGTATACCTATAAAGTACTGATTATTCTCATTGATTTGTATTACTGGAAGAATTTGTTCGTTCTTAAATCACAATTCTAAAGTACATAGAACCTTGATGCACAAATGAATGAATTAAATTTTAAGTGTTGTTAGTCAATAAAAAAAACCGAATTGCTAACTTAGCAATTCGGTTTTTTTTATTGAGTTTTGGAAGGATAAATAAAGGCTACTTGCCTTTGGGTTATTTATCTTTTAAAGTGTTATTTCTATTTCCATGCCTTTTTTGCCAGCAGGAAGTTCGATTTTCCATAAATCATTTCCTAAGCTTTCAATTTTATTGGCTTGTGTACAGCTTATTTTTGACTTGTTGTATACTACCAAAGATCCAGATTCTACAATTTTGAATGTTACTTTTTTAGTATCATATACTATATCTTGAACAGCCATTGCAGATAAATATTTATCAATACTACCCACTACAGACCATCCTTTTACAATTGGAGAAAGCTGAATTAAACGGTCAGAAAAACCTTTCAATTCTACTTCATATTTATCTTTTAATTCGCCTCCTTTGCTCTCGTACCAATCATAGTAAACCAAACCTTCTGAAGGTACTTTCCAAGCTTCAACGGCTGGTTGTATAAACGAGCCACTTTGTTTGTAATCTTCAGGAGTAATTTGTGTTTTGATACTGCTTGACGGAGTTGGGCAAGTTAAATTGTAAACTACAAATGCTGCTGATTTATTTGCAAGTGGTGCTACAACTCTGTATGCTTTTTGCTCGCTTAAAGCTGAAATAAGTGCCGATTCTGGCAATGGTATTGCTGGTGCTAATGGGCGAAACAATTTTCCGTCGCTAAGGCAAAGCGGGTTGATTAGATTTGTATAAAAGTCGTCTGGTGCATCTGATAAATATATAGGTGCTCCTGACATGGCTTTACTGACAGCCATCATACGACCGCAAAATTTATCGCTAGAGTGAAACATATCGTGGTCAGGCCAAGTAGCTTGCCCCATCCATAATGTGTTTTGGTAAGATTGAAAAAGGTGTGATTTTGCTTTTTCTTCGTTATTTAAGAGATAATCAACGCTTACACGAGATATTGCACTGTATTTTGTGTTCATTATGCTTACTAAATCTACACAAAAACAGTTGATTAATCCTTTTGTTAAGTTGTGGGTTGCGTTTTCGAGTGACTGAGCGTGTTGGGCTACCGTTTTTACTGGATTATCTAAGCCTTTGTAGAATGCCATTTGGCGACTTTGATTGTCAATTTTTACGAAATCATATCCATGGTCTTTGCTAGCTCCAATAAACTTGTCATAAAACAATTTTGAAGATACTGAATCACCTTTGGGCATACATACATCCATCGGTTCGCCTTTGAATTTTTTATTTATAGTTACTAAATGCGAATTCAGTTCTTTGATTTGATGCTCAGGGTGTAAGCCTTGCCATTGTCCATTCATTGCCTGCCAAACGCCTGTCCATTTTATTTTTTCTGATTTCAAGTCCATAATGTTTTTGAAACCATTTGGAAATGTTTCGGGATGTGTGCCAAATGACAACAATCGGCTATCTTCCATGCCTGTGCCTGTTTGGTGCTGATGACCGTCATCTACTAATATCCAACGTACTGGTACTGGACTTTTTTCAATTTTTTTGATATCATTTACTAATAAATTATCTGTAATTTTTCTACGATATTGTTCCCAGCTACACCAGCCTAAATAATTAAACATTTCGGGGTAAACTTTTTCGTGTCTCATAGCAGTACGTCCTTTGAGAGCTTTAGTATTTATAGCACTTTTCCAAGCTTGTTGAAAAACATCGTACATATTTTTGCCACGTGAATACGCAATTAAAGGAATGTCTCCAGAAACGCTTTCTGTACCAAAGGTTGCCAGTTTAATCTGTAATGAACCTTTATCGGTAATCGTTAAATACGACATTGCCGTCGGACTTGCTATTCCTTCCAACAATAAATATTCGCCACCAGCTAATTTGAATAAGGCTAACAATCCGTTACGTGAAGCAAGATCTGCCTTTGGGTCTGGTTTGTATTCGTTGCTTACAATTGTTTTTAAGTCGCTTGCTGACCATGAAAATACTCGGTTTGCTGCATCAAGAATTTTATCACGCTTGTCTGTACTAAAGTAAACTACCGACTCAATTTTAGGTAGTACAACGTCAAAACTGCCCAAGATACCATTTTTGGGTGTCGCCGAGTATTGATTGAGTATTTTTACGCCTGGCCCTTTAATAGAACTAGCATCAAATGTTACAAACTTCTCATCGGTAGGTTTTTTTTTCTTTGGACCGTCTCCAAACACTACCATCGAAAGTAGTGAAAACGAAAATAATAATGTGAATTTAAATTGTGTACTTGTCATTGTTTTTTATGGTTAGTTATTTTTACTCTTAGTAAATGTATTTATTCAATTTTTCAATTAAATAAACGTTTTAAAATTTAATTTCTACAGGATTTAATGTGTATTTAATGCTGATTTTGATTTACAATGTTTTTTAAAATCTAAATATAATCAATATTGAAAAAACACTATTTTATCGTCATTGAATCTATATTTTACAGCTTCACAAATGTACAAAAATATTTAGTCTTTAAAAACAGACAAATGTGTTTTTAAATCTCGTTTTGCGGTATTATTTTTCTATGTTAATGTATGTATTTATTAAAATTGATATTCTTGAAATTCAAGTTTTAAAAGGATATATGATATTAACGCTATCTAATATTTTATTATTTCTTTTGCACTGTTTTCATTTGAATAATGTCTACCAAAAAAGCAAAAGCCATAGAAAAGTATATATAGCCTTTGGGAATCTCAAAATGGAATCCTTCGGCTAATAATGCCACTCCAATCATCATCAAAAAGCATAATGCTAATATTTTGAAAGAAGGGTGTTTGTTGATAAATTGACTAATGGGCTTAGATGCAAATAGCATAATAATTACCGTAACTATTACAGCCACATACATCACCCAAAGCTCTTTTACCATGCCTACAGCTGTGATGATAGAATCTATAGAAAATACTAAATCCAAAATAATTACTTCTGTTAATAGCTTTTGAAAATTGTTTTTTTCTGAAATCTCTGGTTTATTTTCAGGCGAAATTTCAGACTTATGATAAATTTCTTTGGTGCTTTTGTAGATCAGAAACAATCCTCCCAAAATCAAAATTATTCCTTTCCCCGAAAAATTTATTTCAAAAACAGAAAACAATGTTTTGTCTAATTGTAAAATCCATGAGATAAAAGCCAAAAGACATAATCTCATTACCATTGCCAAGCCAATGCCCCAAATTCTTAATTTGTCTCTTTGATTTTCGGGTAATTTATCTGCCAATATGGATATGAAAATTATATTATCAATCCCAAGAATTACTTCTAGGATTATTAAAGAAAGAAGTGGAATGATGAAATCTACCATATTTAAGGATTATTTGCTGTTTGTTAAATCTAAATTAAAGTTAGCATTTATAATGAGTCCATTGTTGTTTTGGAAAACATTTTGGCAATTTATAAGACACCCAAACTGTAAAGTTTGGTTGATGTAGCCTGCTTCAATTCTAAAATTTTTATTGTATCTGTATCCTAATAAGGCTCCCACTCTGTTTTGGTCGAAAATATTAGCGTTAACATTTTCGCCAAATCCAATAAAAATTTCCTCGTAAAAAACCACATAAGGCGTCTTGTCTTTTATTTCTTTACTTGTATTCTTGCCATATAGCGTAATCTATTGAGTAGCGGAAATTCATCTTCTGTGCTTTCCATTACTGTGCTGTATCTGCCTACAAATCTTTGTTCTAACATAAAACGGTGCGAAAAATCTACAATTCCTTCTTTGTGAGATAATTGTGCTATTTCAAAAATTCTATGTTCGGTAAAATCTCTTCCCAAACCATTTATTGGAAATTCGCCGTATGGATAAGTTTCTATCCAAGCATAGCCCAATCGGAGTAAAATTCGTGGATTGAGATTATAATTTAGACCTAGCCTAATAAGATTTTCTTGCTTATTTGTAATGAAATTTTCTCTACGCTATAAGCATTTGGTATGAATGACCATTTTTTCAGATACCTTTAAAGTACCCAAATAATTATACAAACCAATAGTGTTATTGTGGCTATGTCTGTTGTTTTGTGCAAATGATATAGTGATAATGACAAAAAATAAAAATAGGAAATTTGCTTTTTTCATTTATACATTACTTTTTAATCTAATTTTGAAAAATCTAATAGTTGAACCAATTCCGAGGTATTTAGCACACAGTTCACAAATCACAAACACAGTAACAAACCACGGTAAGGTCTTCTAAATCTTGATATGTTTTTATATAGATTTAATCTCCTTTAGGTTCAAATAATTTCACTGTAATATACTATTCTTTTTTAGCTTAGAATATTTCTTTTGCATATTTGATGTATAATTGCTTTATCATGTTTCGGGGAGAATCTTCCCCTTGTTTGAGTTTAGCATCGTTGAATACATATACCAAATTTTTGAAACTTTTAACGTCTGGATGAGCAAGATAACTCAAAAATTGAGGCATTCCAACTATGGAGGTGGTGATGCCTGATTTTTAACAAAAAAA
>JAGNSI010000142.1 GCA_017988135.1 Pseudarcicella sp. | reverse complement strand
ATCTAAACCATCAGCCCAAATTTTTGAATTTGCACCACCTTTTAATTCATATTCTATGCCTGTTGTAACACTTTCTTGATAAACTCTTGGAGGACTGCCAACTGCACCTGCTGGATTTCTTGTAGAAATATTCTTTAAATAGTCATCGAGCTTAGTTATACTGAACTTCCCCGCCCCCTTAACAATTACTCTATTTTTTACATAATTTACAGCATTATCTACATGTTCTTTTGTGAAATTAGTAATTTTTTTTGCAAGTTTATTATTAACTTCAATAATAGTTTTACCAAAATGAGAATCTATGTATTTTTTTAGTTTTACTGAGATAAAATTTGAAGTTTTTGGCCCGTAAGCCGCAGCTCCTTTTTGCGCAATAAATGCAATTACAGATCCAGTTAATATATCATACCCAATAACTTTCCAATTGTCTTTTACTAATTCTAAAATTTCTATGTAGTTATCATCTTCTATTTGAGAAGTAGTTTGACTATTATGATTTTTTATTAATTTTCTAAGAGTAATTTCTACACCAGATGCTACAGCTAAAGAAAGATGAAAAGTATTTTTGTCAAAACCAAAAAAACCACCTGCACAACTACCTATTACTGATATTGCACTAATATTTTCTTTTATTTTTCCAAAATCATCAAATTCTGTAGGTATTTTATCTACATAATTTAGCATACCCCATGACATAACATATTGCAAAGTAAAATCAAGTGTAGCAGCAATTGCACAACCCAAAGCTCCAGTAAACAGTCAGCGGACGTGTTTGCGAACGAATCGAGCGAGACGCTCTCTGAATTTTAGGTAGTAGCGGATGTTACTAACAGTTCGGTGAGAACCAGGTCAATTGCCAGCACTAATTCATACACAACCTAAATACGTTATTTAAAATGGCTGATATAGAAATAAAAGAACCTTTAAGTATTAGTGTAGAAGTTAAAGAGTTTGACGAAAATCTGCCAAGTATTAAACTTGATTGCATTTTTAAAGGTGAGTCTCTAAAAGGAAATTTTAATATAGGCTTCAATTTTTGGGTATTATGCAAAGACTACGATTCTTTCAGCAAAAATGAAAATAGTTTTTTGAATGACTTATCTGGAAAAACGAGATTATCTTTTAAGGATAGTAAATTGCTGATAGTTCCTTCATTTAGAAATAATAAAACGGATTTTGAATGTAAAATTATTTTAGAAATTAGCGAAGAATCGAAACAGATTTTTATGACAAAGTTTATAGAGTTTGAAAAATGGTGGTAATATTTTGAAACCTACTATAATACTATTCTTTTAGTAGTCATAAGGCGTGATTTTCTTAATGCTAAAAAATAATCACATTTCTTTAATGTTCCTTCTGAGATATTTTAGAATAGAATTTAACTTTTTTGATTTAAGTCTATTTTCAATCGCCTTTTTAGGAGTTTTACTTTTTTTTCTTATAATTATTGGTTGGAGAGCCAGTTCTATTTTGTTGAAAAATTTTTCAATAACTATTTCTTTGTTTTTGACTTGTGAACGAGTTTCTTGGGAAGTTATAATCCATTCGGATTGGATGTTTGTTTGATTTTTATGGGTATTTATCAAGATAAGTTTTTGTTCTTCCGTTAGAAATTCGCTGTTTTTTATATCAAAACGCAATTCTACTTTACTGGCTACTTTGTTTACATTTTGCCCACCTGGGCCACTACTTTTGGTGTATTGAAAGGTAAATTCTTTTGAGAGTTTGTTTTTTGTAATTTCGTCGAAGATGGTCATTGTTTTTTTGTGTTTTTCCAATATTCTTGAATATAGTTTATCCAGTTACTTTCAGTTTGGGGAATTCTAATGTCTGGTTCAAAACCTACATTATCTATTGGTGCATAGTCTACCCAACCAGATCGGGTGGTGGCTATACCTAAACTGTATCTTGAGTAAGGCATTTTGAAAACTCTTACATCGCCGTAGTCCATTACGCCGCCAGTGTTTTCGCCAAATACTTTTACTTTTTTACTTTGTTTGGCTAGATAAACAAATTGTTCGGCACTGCTATAGCATTTTTTATTGATCACTACAGATACTTTTTGAGGATAATGTAAGATTTTATTAAAGACTAATGAATCAGGTTTAGAATGTACCATTTGTCCTATATTTTTTCTTCCTTTTTCTAATAATTCTTCAAAATCTTTGATCATATTTTTAGAAAGCATCGGTTTGTATTTTTCCAATATCTCTTCGTCTTTTTGTATGTTTTCGTCGGTTGCTAAGTAGCTGGTTCCTGCAGAATAATAGGGGTTTGTATAAAGTAGTTTCAATAATTCTCTGAAAGTTTCTTCGGCTCCACCTGCATTATCCCTTATGTCAATAATTAGGTTTTCGGTATTATACAAAGCCATTTGATTTTTTTCGATGATATCTTCTAGCACGGCTTTCATTGAGATATCAAAACTACCTATTCTGAGCATAGAATAGCCGTTGTTCATTTCTTTGAAATACACATTGGCTATGTTTTTTTGTTGCATGAATGCTTCAAGGTTGATGGGGTTTTTGGTAGCAGGGTAAATTTTATTCCAATATTCAAATCCAAGAATATCTATTATATTTTTCGAATTTTTGAAAGTTACTTTTTCAGAAGCGAAATCTCGCCTGAAATAGGTTCCTTCGTAGATATTATTTTCATTTTTTTTGATTTCAAATTTTATCATTCCGGGTTTCCACTTGTCGTGTTTCGTTTCTAACAATACCCCAATGTAGTCGTGTTCAGAGTTGTGATTTTTTATGATAGCGACTTTGTTTTGTTGGTCAGCATTTACCCATATTCCTTCAATTTCTGAAATAATATCTTTGTACTTTTCTAAGTAGTTGAGTACTTCCAAATGGTCAACATCAAACGCAGGGACAGAACTTTTTACAGCCGAACCCGAAAAAGGGTAGCTACGATGGTTGATTTGCAAATGACCATCTTTGAAAAATGCTTTATATTTTTTCAATAAAACATAACAAGTGGTTTCTGTTTGATTTTTTTTAGATTCGTAAAGAAGGGTATCTATTAGTTTTTTGTATTCGTTTGAAGTTGAAGGTGTTACTTTATCGTTGAAGCCTGCATAGTTTTTGCTTACTTTTTCTATCATGTATTGCAAGTTTTCGGTGCAATTGCATGTTTTAGATTGACCATTTACATAAAATGGCATCATGAAGTGGATGACTATAAGGGTTTTTATGAGTTTCAACATGTTTGATTATATATCCATTATGATGCCAAAATTCTTTAGTTCGTCTATCATTTGGCTAGGGTTTTGAAAATGAATGGTATTTAGCCCCATTTTATTTCCAGCTATGATATTTCTATTGTTGTCGTCTATAAAAACGGCTTCTTGTGGTTTTACATTGTATCTTTCAAATAATATTTCGAATATTTTTGGGTTTGGTTTCATTACTTTTTCTGTACCCGAAACTACTATTCCGTCAAAATTGTTCAAAAAAGAAAAGCGTTCCATGGCTTTTGCAATAGGAAAAGTTTCGGCAGACCAGTTGGTGAGTGCCAAAATTGTATAATTGTTGCTTTGTTTTAATTTTTCAAAAACATCTAAAGTTCCTTTTATGGCATCTCCAAGCATATTTGGCCATTCGGAGTAATAAGCCAATATTTCGCTTTCCCATTCTGGAAACTCTTTTATTTTTACTTGGTTTCCTTGTTTTATGGTTCTGCCTTCGTCTTGTTGCTCATTCCATTCGAAAGTACATATGTTTTCGAAGAAAAACTTTCTTTTGTCAGCGTCTGGTATTTTCTTTTCGAAAACGTAATTGGGGTTCCAGTCTATTAAAACGCCACCAAGGTCAAAAATGATGGTTTTTATGGTTTGCATTGTATATTTTTTGTTGATATTAAAAACCTATTTTTCCTTTTCTTTTATTGTTTTGGGCATTATTTACAAATGCTTTCATATCGCTTATTTCTTTGTGAAAACCACCCGAAAGTATAGGAAATCTTAGCCAACTTCTTGGGTCAAGATTTCTATCATCTACATGAAATCCAGGAGCGTAGCGTTCTCTTTTCCACTGATTTCGGGCAAATAGTGTAAAGAATTTTTCTATCCAAAGTGCCATTTTTTCGTTTGAATATATATCACTGTAGTTTACAGACAATATTTCATAACAATCTATAGGTGTTTTTTTGTCTTTGATGGCTAGGGTTTCAATGTCGTTCAAAAAGTCATACGGCATCAAATCGTCTTCATCTACTTGTTTTTTGTCTAATGGACGAAGCTCTGCTGTAGGTTCCAAACTATTCATTTTATGTAAACCTTTTATGGTTATAGACTCCTCTAATCCATTGTTTTCTAACCATTTGAGCCATTGTCTGAGCCAATGTTTGTCTACGCCAGCTATCGGAGAAATAGAGCCAGAAGTGTCGCCATCCATTGTGGCATAGCCTACAGAAGCTTCAGACCTGTTGGAAGTTGCCAGCAAAAGTGCGTTATTGAGGTTTGCCAGTAGCCAAGCACTTGGGCTACGAACTCTGGCTTGAATGTTTTGTAAGGAAATATCATTTTCTTGCCATGAAAGTTTTTGACCAATGGCTTTTTCTATCAATGCAGTGTAGTTGCTTACCAAATCGTTGATATTGATGTCGTAAAAAGTAGCATTGAGTGAATTTGCCAGTGAATTTGCCGATTCTTTAGTGGCGTCAGAGCTATTTTCTGTCCCTTGGTAAACGGTGATAATGAGTTGGTGGGCAAGCTGACTTAAATCTTGGCAATGTTGTATTTTTTTGATGTAAGCTAACTTATTTTTTACGCCTTCTATTCCTATTTCTTTTACTGCCAAAGCCAAAGAAATATAACACAAACTTACTATTGCCGAAGAATCAGCTCCGCCTGAAAGTGATATTACCCAGCCTTCAGATTTAGATTTTCTAAGATAGTCCATCAATCCTAAGGCTACTGCTCTTGCAAATTCTTCTTCTTTTTGATGGCCTTTTGCTTCCCAGTTTTCTAGTTGATAATGGTTGGCTTGGTACTTTATTGCTGGAAAATCAAACAGTGAAGTTATAGTGGGTGTACTTTTAAAGATTAATCTGTTTTGAGATTGTTCAAGCCTAATTTTGTCTAAATCTAAAATAGCTTCGGTTAAATAATGATTTTTATACGAAAAACGGGTGCCCGAGCTGAGTAGTTCGCCGCATTGAGCAATTACGGCATCGCCATCAAAAATTGCTCTGCCAGATTCGTTACCTAATAAATTGGTGTAAATATAAGCACATCCAAAAGCTCTTGAACCTTCTTGAACCAGTCTTTCACGGGTGAGCGATTTGAAAAAAGAAAAATGAGAAGCTGATGGATTTAAAATAATATCACAACCTTGCAAATACAAGTCTTTACCCGGTCTGTTGGCAACCCAAGCGTCTTCGCATATTTCAAAACCTATTTTTGCACCACCTATTTCGAATATCAAATCTCCAACTGGATAGCTAAACTCACCGATTCTTAATTCTGTTTTTTCGGCAGCTGGCCATGGCTGAAACCACCTAGTTTCGTAGTGAATGCCATTGTTGGCAAGGTTTTTTTTACAAACAAAACCCCTTATTTGTTTATTCGAAATCAAGCAAGCAGCATTGTACACATGGTTGCGTATTTGAATAGGCAACCCCACACAAACGCTTATACTAGAGCAATGTTCTACTATATCCAATAAGCTTTCAATAGCCGATTCTATAGTGCTGGGTGCATAAAACATATCTTCGCATCCATAGCCGGTTATAGAAAGCTCTGGCAGACATAATAAACTTATATCATTTTCCTTGGCTTCTTCTATACAGTTTATGATGTTTGTTTTGTTGAGTTCCCATGCTAATGGGGTTTGATTTACAACTCCAGCTGCTACTTTTATAAGGTTCATCTGTATTTTTTAGTAATGGTATAAAATAGTATAATATGGAGCTTTTTTTTAGCTATTTTCTTTCAGCATTTTTATAAAATCTATTTCATAATTTTTAATTGCTTTCTAAAGTATTTGCAGTTCATCGT
>JAGNSI010000036.1 GCA_017988135.1 Pseudarcicella sp. | reverse complement strand
GCCTGCCCAAAGACGATGAATACGGATACAATCGATATTTAGACAGTCTCCATCACAAAGCCAGTGAAATATTCACCCTAGAAAACGAAGCCAAACACAAAGCAAAAGAAGAAGGAAAAATAGAAGGTAAAATAGAAGGGGAATATAATAAAGCAATAGAAATAGCTATTAAATTGCTAGAAAGTGGAGCAACTGACGAATTTATCCAAGAAATAACACAATTATCGATAGAAGAAATCAAGAAATTGAGAGATAATTACCTGTAACTGGTAGTAGATTAAAAATGATTCTCCGCCGTCGGCAGTGGAGACACTGCCAACGGCGGAAAAGTCTAAAAAATATGTTTTTTTTTAATCTAAAATAGAAAGTAAATCATTTTTGGTGAGATTCTTAAAAAACGATTCTTCTGTGCTAATGAGCTCGTCTGCTAGTTTTTTCTTGGATTCTTGCAGTTGAAGTATTTTTTCTTCAACGGTATCTTTGGTTATAAATTTATAAGTAAACACGGTATTTTCTTGTCCTATTCTGTGTGCTCTATCTACGGCTTGGGCTTCTACGGCGGGGTTCCACCATGGATCCAAAATAAAAACGTACTCTGCAGCTGTCAGATTCAATCCTACACCACCTGCTTTTATAGAAATCAAAAATACTTTTATACTTTCGTCTGTTTGAAATTTATCTACAATACTTTGTCTATTGGTTGTGCTTCCATCGAGATAACAATAGCTAGTTTTTTGCTCATCAAAATAAGTTTTATACAACTGCAATTGTTTAGTAAATTGACTAAAAATCAACACTTTATGCCCTTCAGCAATGATGGTTTCTATTTTATCCAACACATCGTCTTGTTTTCCAGACTCACCTGTATAGCTAGGATCTGTCAATTTTGGATGGTTAGCTATTTGCCTAAGCATAGTCAAACCTTGTAAAATAAGCATCTGAGACGCTCTTACTCCTTCTGTTTCAATCTTTTGCAACAACTCATTCCTAAACAGTGATTTTGTTTTTTCATAAGCCTTTGCTTGACTTTCTGGCATAACAACATAATGAATATTTTCTATTTTATCGGGAAGATCTAATGCTACTTGTGATTTTTTTCGCCTGAGCATAAAGGGTTTAATAATAGCATTTAGTCTTTGTTTTTTAAGTTCGTCGCCCTCTTTTTCTATTGGATTTTGGTACTCTGTTTTGAAATATTTCAAGCTACCCAACAAGCCTGGATTGGCAAAATTCATTTGCGACCATAGGTCTAAAATACTATTTTCAAGGGGTGTACCAGTCAATATCAATTTATGATTCGCCTTGAGGGTATTTACGGCTTTTGTAACCAAGGCTTCTGGGTTTTTTATAGTTTGTGATTCGTCCAAAATGACATAATCAAAATCAAAATTATTTAATAAATCAACATCTGACCTTACCAAACCATACGAAATAAAAACAAGGTCAAAGTCATTAAAATTTTGAATATTTTTATCTCTTGTTGCTCCATGATAAATCAAAACCTTGAGGTGTGGTGCAAACTTTTTCGCCTCTATAAACCAATTATATAGCAAAGATGTGGGCATTACTACCAAACTAGGAATGGAAAGATTTCTTTCTTTTTGTTGTTGTAAAAGAGCCAAAGTCATCACAGTTTTACCCAAACCCATGTCATCAGCAAGGCAACCACCCAGCTTATATTCATTCAAAAAACGCATCCAGTCGTAGCCAGATTTTTGATAAATACGCAAGTCGGCATCAAATTTTTTGGGCATTTCATAGCTATCAATTTGTTGAAAGGAAGCCATTTTATCCAAACTTTCGCTAAAAATTGTTTGTAAAAGGTTTTCATTTTCCAAGCTCTTTACAAAAGAAAAATGATGCTTATCTAACACAAACTTATTAGTGTCTTTTTCATGTGCTAAAGCAAAAAGACCTTGGTATTTTTCAAACCAAACGTCTGGTATAAAAGCAATTTTGCCATTGGGTAACTTAAATTGCGTGATTTTATTGAGAACATAATTTCTAAGTTCCCAAAAACTCAGCTCATATTCTCCAAATTTTACAATGGTATGAATATCAAACCAATCTTTGTTTTCGGTAATAGAAAGCTGCATCTTGACAACCCCCAAAAAAAAGTTACTAGCAGATTCTATAATTTCATCAACTATTTCTATTTGCTTATTTTCCAGATCGTTAGAAAACTCATTTATCCAAGTAAAATATTCTTGGGGAGACAAATATACTTTTCCATCGATTATAGCTAAACCACTTTTCTTAAAGAAAGAAACTATATCTTTTTCCAAAACTAAGTTTCGTTTGATTTTATGGAAAGTATATTTTTCGTCATCTTTAGTCAAAAAAACATTGAAATCTGACTGGAAACTATCAAAAACAAAATCTTTTTCACCATAAACAAAACACAATGAAAGCTTAATTTTAGTTTCAGAAACGTTGCCATTTGTAACATTTCCAAACAAATCCAATTGCTGAGATTGGGTTGCAATTTCTGCAATTTTCAAAACTGGTTTTACTTCGAAATTTTGCAAAATAACGTCAAAACCTTTGGCATGAACATCGTAATTGGCAATGATATTAGCTACAAATTTTCGATAATATTCTTCTTCCACTTTTTGAGGAATAAGAATAAATTTTTTTGATAAAAATGGTTGTATTTTTTTACCATCAACATTTTTTTCAAAATAAAAAACCTTATTTTCGAGTAACATCCAGGCAGGTTGCAGACTAATGATTACCGCATTTTTATAAATAAAATCTACCTTTTCGCCTTCGTATTTTATAGTAGGAAAATAATGCGTATTATCCGGATTTCGCATAAAATGAAACAGCACACTTGCCTTTGATGGCTTCATTTCAAGCTTTTGAGCCATTGGCAAGCCATCGTTACTCATCAAATAAACTTGTTTTGTGATAAGTAATTGAAGCATATTTACACGTTGCCTATCAACATATTTTACAATTTCTGACTGAACTACTACATTACCTTTCTCGGGATGAAAAGTATTGGACAAAAACTCTTTTGCGGGTAATTTTTTATTGGCCAAATCAAACATTTTAGCCAAACCTTCTATTGAAATAGTATCAATTAAGGTTAAGATTTTAAAATCTATTTCATCAAGTTTTGATTCAAAATGCTGAGTATTTTTTGACCAAATATGTTGAAACACAAAGGTATCGTCTCCTTTTTCGTCTAATTGCAAAGCAAAGCCCTGAATCAAATAACCTAAAAATTCATGAAAATAAAGCGAATAGGCAATCTTAAAATCTGCCGATGTAGAAATAATCATTATTTTGAAAAAAATGGGTTTAAAACCACTAGGCAAAGAAATACCTAGATTTAAAAACGTTTTTTACTTTTCAAACTTGCCCCTATCACCAAGAGTGAGATACAAGAATAACAAGTATAATTAATAACAGGATATTTGTATTGATCTTTATCTCTAGCTATCAGAATCCCACAAAGAGCCCAGACAATAGCCAAAAGCACAAATATATTTCTGAATTTAAACTTACAAACAAGACCAATCACACAACCAATCACAATCAGTATAGAAGTCCAAATTTGGGGAGTAAACACAGACATATTTACATTAAAATTTACCAATAAAGCGGTGGTATTGGCAATGCTTGCAACCAAAATCCAACCTAAATATATACCAAAACAAGCTTTCCAAAGCAGCGTTTTATCAGAACTTCTTTCAGTTTTTTTAGCGCTTACTTTTTCGTTTATTTTAATCAAAGAAAGCAATAACAAAAACATAATCGAAAGCGAACAAAACAACCATTGATAATGCCATGCCAATATCCAAGCTCCATTGAGCAAACAAGAAACAACAAACCAGTTTTTTATCTTCTTAACAATCAAAGATTTATCAGCAGATGCTCTTGAAAATATATATTTTGTTTGCAGTATCAAAAAACTAAGTACTAGCAAATAAATAAGCCCCCAAATAGAAAAAGTAATACCAGCTGGTACAAAAAGATTGGGATAAAGTGCAGAAAGCTCTCCAGTTGTTTTGCCATTAAGCGGCAATCCATTGGCAAGCCCGTTCATGATTATCATGAAAACAAAAGCTAAAATATTGGCAATTTGTGTTTTTTTTAGTTTTGTCATTTTATTAATTTAAAATACTAAAATTCAGGATGGCTTAAATTTTTCGTACACATCTTTTCCTGAAACTACATCTTTGCCCCAAAGCTCTACATAAAGCACTTTAGGCATCATCCCAGAATCATCTATTTTTACGAATATTCTTTTCAAAATTTGTTTTTTTCCGTTTATTGGGAATAGTGCTATTGGTGTACCTTTAGCATCTAATTTTATGGTAAAAGTTCTTTCTTTGTATGCCAAAAAATGCCCTTCTACAGCATTGGGATCACTCTTCAATACACTGGTTTTCAAACCATAAGCCAGCGTTCTTTGAATATTAGTTAATTCTTTTTTAATTCCATTTTCTGTAAACAACACCCAATAAGTATTGGTTGGATTCTTGAGGTCAAGTTTACGATTGGATGTAAGATTGGCATCATAAATCACCGTATTGATATTAGTGCTACGTTGCAAATAAAACAATCTCACATTGCTTTCAGCAGGCACAGGATATTGCACTTGACTTGTTGTTTCATTTCTCTTTTTAGTCTTTTGCCCGTTAATATTACTTGAAAAAACCAATACAACTAAAAAAGTTAAGGCAGAATAAAAATGAGATAATGAAATATACATTTACAAAAAAATATTAAAATAGGAACAAACAAATAGCCGAAAGATAGCTATTTGTTTGCTCAAAAAAAACGTTTCAAATTGGCTTACATTTTATTAACAATCTCTTCTGAAATTCCCACAGAACAGAAGCCACCGTCGTGAAAAAGATTTTGCATAGTCACTTTACGAGTCAAATCTGAAAACAAAGTAGTCACATAGTCTGCACATTCGTCAGCCGAAGCATTCCCTAAAGGTGACATTTGATTGGCATATTCATAAAAAGCATTAAAACCAGAAATACCAGTACCTGCTGTAGTTTTAGTTGGCGACTGCGAAACAGTGTTTACACGAGTTCCATTTTTCTTTCCATATCTATATCCATACGAACGAGCGATCGATTCGAGCATAGCTTTTGCCTGAGCCATGTCTGTATAGTCAGGAAAAGATCTTTGAGCTGCGATATATGATAAAGCTACCACAGAGCCATTGTCAGCAATAGCATCTAGCTTTTCTGCAGTCTGAAGCATTTTGTGAAAAGAAAGAGCCGAAACATCCAAAGATTTCAAAAACCATTCGTAATTCAAATCGCCATATTCTTTACCTTTTCTGATATTTGTACTCATACCGATAGAATGCAAAACGAAGTCTATTTTTCCGCCCAAAACATTCATTGATTCGGTATATAATTTTTCCAAATCTTCTACCGAAGTAGCATCAGCAGGTATTATAGTTGCATTACATTCGGCTGCTAGTTTGTTGATTTCACCCATTCTCATGGCCAAAGGTGCATTGGTCAAAGTAATGATAGCTCCTTCTTGAGTAGCTTTTTGAGCTACTTTCCAAGCTATAGAGTTTTCGTCTAAAGCTCCCGAAATAATTCCTCTTTTACCTTTTAATAATCCGTATGACATGCTGATTTCTATTTTGTGTTACCTAATTCTTTTAAAAATATCCCAAATATAATCAAAAAAAGCTTAAAAATTTAAATCAAAGCACATATTCAACCCTTCTATATTTGCATTTATTGGAATAATATATTACTTTTGTCATGAAATTGGATTAAGAGGGGTCATCATCCCTCTTTTTTTATTGCTTTTAGGTAATGACTATCCGTTTCAACTTATTAGTAAAACGTTGATTAGTAAAATTTTAGGAAATGATAAAAGAAAAAATAATAGAACTACTACAAAAATACCTTGAAGAAGGTGAAATTTTTATTGTAGAAGTAAATTATCATCAATCTAAAATACGTACAACTTTGAGCATACTTTTGGACACCGACAAGGGTATTCAAATAGAACAATGTTCAAAAATAAGTCGCAAACTGGGCAACGAAATAGAAGAACTAAACCTTATAGATGGAGCATTCTATCTTGAAGTATCGTCACCAGGTTTAGACCAACCATTAAAGCTAAAACGCCAGTTTATTAAAAATATTGGCAGAACATTGAAAGTAACCAGACTAAACGACACAAAAGAAATTATTGGCGTTCTGGGTATAGCTACAGAAGATAGCATTACAATCCTAAAAAGTACCAACAAAAAACTCAAAAAAGGAGAGTTGGATGCAGATTTAGAAATACCATATTTGCAGATAGAAAAAGCAAAAGTGCAAGTATCTTTTAGTTGAAAAACAAAATCACAAGCTTTTTTTTTAAATATAAAAAGAAAGACAAATAATAAAACAATACAAATCGGATGATTATATTCGTCGATAAATCAATAATGATACAATGAACAGTGCAGAGCTAATTTCGTCTTTTGCCGACTTTGCAAAAGAAAAAAATGTTGATAGACCAACGATGATAAAGGTGCTAGAAGAAGTATTTCGCACCATGATTCGTAAAAAATTTGGTACAGACGAAAATTTCGATGTAATCATCAACCCCGAAAGTGGTGACCTTGAAATGTGGAGAACACGTGAAATCGTCGACGACAACTCGGAAGATATTTGGGATTTCGACAAAATACCTTTAGAAGAAGCCAAACGTATAGAACCAGATTTTGAAATAGGTGAAGAAGTAGCAGAGCTAATAAAACTAGAAGACTTCGGTAGACGTATAGTGCAAACTGCACGTCAAACGCTTATTCAAAAAATAAAAGACCTAGAAAAAGAAGGCTTGTACGAAAAATACAAAGACTTAGTAGGCGAAATGGTGAATGCAGAAATCTACCAAATAATAGGGAAAGAATTGATATTGGTAGATTCAGAAAACAATGAAATGTCTCTACCGAAAACAGAAATGATTTCGAAAGACCGTTTCAAAAAAGGTGAATCTGTAAAAGCCGTTATTCATAAAGTAGAAATGAACAACGGAACACCAAAAATAATACTATCTCGTATATCACCAGTATTCTTAGAAAGACTATTCGAACAAGAAATACCTGAAATATATGACGGTCAAATAATAGTAAGAAAAATAGTAAGAGAACCAGGCGAAAGAGCCAAAGTAGCTGTAGAATCGTACGACGACCGTATAGACCCAGTAGGAGCTTGCGTAGGTATGAAAGGCTCAAGAATACATGGTATAGTAAGAGAATTACAGAACGAAAATATAGATGTAATCAATTACACCGAAAACTTAGAATTGCTAGTAGCTAGAGCATTAAGCCCTGCAAAAGTAATTTCTATGAACATAGACAAAGAAAGAAAACGAATTTCGGTATTTTTACAGCCAGACCAAGTATCATTAGCAATCGGTAAAGGCGGACAAAATATTAAACTGGCGGGAAAACTAGTAAGCTATGAAATAGACGTTTTTAGAGATATTCCAAAAGGAGAAGTAGACGACGAAGATGTAGATTTATCAGAATTTACAGACGAAATCGAAGACTGGGTATTGAACGAATTCCACAAAATCGGATTAGATACAGCCAAACAAGTAATAGGATTATCTGTACAAGAAATTGCCAGACGTACCGAACTTGAAGAAGAAACGATAGAAGAAGTAATGACAGTATTACGTGCTGAGTTTGAATAACATTCTCGGGTGAATGAAGGATTGATAGCAACAAACACAATCATTCACCCTTGGTTTTTAAAAAATAAAATCAAAAGACGAGTGAAGCTATCATCCAATAAACATTTAATGATTATAATCATATTACAGAACAATAAAAAATTATGGCAGAAGATAAAATGATGAGATTGAGCCTAGTAGCAAAGCAAATTGGCGTTGGAACCTCAACCATCCTCCAATATCTTTCTGCCGAAGGTCAAAAAATAGAGAATAGCCCCAATGCTAAACTCAATTTTGAACAACTACAATTGGTAGCTAAAAAATTCCAAAACACAACAATATTGGATGAAAAACCACAAACAAAAATCGACATAAAAGAAGATATTGTGGCAACTCCCCAAAAAGTGGATGACGATTTACCATTGTATTTCAGACAAAACGAAACTGTAGAAAAGAAAACAGAAACTACAATTACAGAAGTTATCACTCCTGCTCCTAAGGTTGAAGAAATTACACCAAAACCTATAGTTGTAGAAAAGATAGTCGAAGAAAAAGTAGAAGAAAAAATAGAGGAAGTTAAAGTTGAGGTTCCAGTAATAGTTGAACCTAAAATTGAGTTGCCTCAACAAGAAAAAGTACAAGTTGAAGTAGCGCCAACTCCTATTCCTATGGTTGAAAGTCCGAAGGAAGAAGTAAAATTGGAGCAAGTTGAAACACCTACTATAGAGCCAGCACCTATCGAAATTAAAAAAATAGATTTAAGTGTGTTTGAAAAATCAAAGCCAAACCCACACGCTAATAAATCGAATAAAGTAGGGCAAAATCAACAACCAAAAACCAACAATCCTAATAAAGGATTTAATAACAAAGCTGATTCGCCAAAAGCTATCAGTATACAAGAGCAGCAAAAACTACAAAATCAGCAAAATCAAAGAGACTTACACCAGTCTAAAATGGTAAATCAGGCACCTCAAACACCAAAAGTAGAGCCAGAACCAGAGGTTGAAGAAAATGTAGAATTGATAGAAGCAAAAGGCGAAACCTTAAGAGGTCTGAAAGTATTAGGTAAAATAGAATTGCCAACAATTACTTCTAGTAGACCAGACAAAGATCGCAACAAGAAAAAAAGAAAAAGAATACTAAAGCCAGGCGAGAAAGTAACCGAAAACGAAATCAAAAACGAAAAAGGTGCTCCAAGACCACAAAAAGATGGCGTAAAACCTACACCTACTACAAGACCTAATGAAGGCGGAGGACAAGGTAATTTCCAAAACAGAAATAAACCTTTAAATCCAAACAACAAAGGAAACAACGCAAGAGTAGATAACACAAAATCAAAAGAAGAAGTATCTGAAAAGCAAATCCAAGACCAAATAAAAGCGACAATGGCTCGCCTACAAGGTCAAGGAGCGAAAGCTAACTTTGGAGCAGACAAAAGACGTGAAAAACGTAAAACTAGAGCAGACAGAGAAGAGCAAAGGCTAATACAAGAAGATTTTGAAGCCAAAATTTTAAAAGTAACAGAATTTATTTCTGCAAGCGAGTTAGCTTCACTGATGGATATTTCTATCAATGAAATCATATCTACTTGCATGAGCTTAGGAATGTTTGTTTCTATAAACCAACGTTTAGAAGCTGATGTTATCGTTTTGATTGCCGAAGAATTTGACTTTGAAGTACAATTTGTATCTGCCGAAGAAGAAATTGAAGCAGCCTTAGTAGAAGTAGAAGATACAGAAGAAGATCTAGAAGATCGTGCACCAATTATTACCATTATGGGTCACGTAGATCATGGTAAAACTTCACTTTTGGATTATATAAGAAGAGCAAAAGTAGCAGCTGGAGAAGCAGGAGGTATAACCCAACATATCGGGGCATACTCTGTAAAACACGAAGGTAAAGCTATTACGTTTTTAGATACACCGGGTCACGAGGCATTTACTGCCATGCGTGCAAGGGGCGCCAAAGTAACAGATGTTGCCATTATAGTAATTGCTGCAGATGATGCTATAATGCCTCAAACAGAAGAAGCTATCAACCACGCTTTAGTTGCTGGAGTGCCGATAGTTTTTGCATTCTCTAAAGTAGATAAGCCAGGTGCTAATACTGAAAAAATAAGAGAACAGCTATCTATAAAAAACATTTTAGTTGAAGAATGGGGTGGAAAGTATCAAACTCAAGAAATCAGTTCTAAATCTGGACAAGGTGTAAATGAGCTTTTAGAAAAAGTACTTCTTGAAGCAGAAATGTTACAACTTAAAGCCAATCCAAACAAAAAAGCAATAGGTACTGTAATAGAAGCCTCTCTAGATAAAGGACGTGGATATGTGGCCAACATACTAGTTCAAGGTGGAACATTACAAGTGGGAGACATGATGCTAGCTGGAGCACATTATGGTCGTGTAAAAGCAATGTTTGACTATAAAGGCAAAAAAATAAAAGAAGCTGGTCCATCAATACCTGTTCAAGTATTGGGGCTAAATGGTGCTCCATCAGCTGGAGATAAACTTACGATAGTTGAAAACGAAAGAGATGCACGTGAAATAGCCAACAAACGTGAACAAATACTTAGAGAGCAATCTTTAAGAAGCCGTAAACATATAACCCTCGAAGAAATAGGGCGTAGAAAAGCGATTGGAACATTCAAAGAGCTTAATGTAATTGTAAAAGGCGACGTGGATGGCTCAGTAGAGGCACTATCAGATTCGTTATTAAAATTAGCTACAGAAGAGGTTCAAGTACGTATTATCCACAAAGGTGTGGGTCAAGTGTCAGAATCTGATGTGTTACTTGCTTCTGCATCTGACGCTGTAATTGTGGCATTCCAAGTACGACCAAGTAGTAATGCTCGTAAATTGGCAGATACTGAACAAATTGAAATAAGAACTTACTCTATCATCTACCAAGTAATAGATGATATCAAGCTAGCAATGGTGGGTATGCTTGCTCCTAAATTTGAAGAAGTAGTAACTGCTAATATCGAAATTAGACAAGTATTTAAAATCACGAAAATCGGTACAGTAGCCGGCTCGTACGTATTGGATGGAACGGTTAAACGTGCTCATAAAATACGTGTAATCAGAGACTTTGTAGTAATTCACGAAGGAGAAATATCTGCTCTAAAACGTTTCAAAGACGATGTAGCGGAAGTGAAATTTGGCTATGAATGTGGTTTATCACTTAAAAACTTCAACGATTTGGAAGAAGGTGATACAATAGAATGCTTCGAAATGAAAGAAATTAAACGTTCGTTATAACAAATAGTATTCAAAACACATAAAAAAACCTTGATTTTAAATAAATCAAGGTTTTTTTGTGTAAAGAAATAAACTTGTTTTGGTGTGTTTAACAAAACTAGTATGTCGTGTTAAATAAGTTTGAAGTGAAATTTAATAACTGGCGGATTCAAGAGTAATAAAAAAACTCATAGTTAAATAGTGGAGACAAAATATGTAAAAGGTATTTTGTTCATCACTATTACAATTCAAAATTCATCATAAAATTTAACAATTAAAATACCTTATTGGTGGTATTTTTTTATGCGTACTAGTACGCATAAAAAAACTGCTAAATAGTTAGATAGCAGTTTTTATACAATTAAAAAGATGATGATTCAGTATAAAATTCACAAAAGAATACGCTTAAATTTTACAGCCAAAAACCATCCTTTGAATCTGTATTTAATATAACAAATTGAACAGTCGCTTTGAAAACAATATTGGTCCAGACCGAAATTGTTTTTTTGAAGAATAAAAAACGTTTTGAATTTTTAGTTTTAATTCTGCTTCAAATGTGTTAAGGTAGTCTGTCATGTTTTTATTTCAAAATTAACATTTGTTTTTATAAAAGTAAATACGTAGAAATACGTATTTGTAGATAAAGCACTGTTAATCAAGTTGATTTTCCACCAAATATTTCATCAAACCTATGGGAGTTTTGGTGTTTGTTTTGGCGTATAAGTTTTTGCGATGGGTTTCTACAGTGCGTTCGCTGATAAAAAGCTTGTCTGCTATTTGCGAATTAGAATACTCATCAACGATAAGTTTCAATATTTCTATTTCTCGTTTGGTAAGGTTAGCAGCTGGATTATTTGTTTGTTTTATCATGTCGGCAAGGAGTATTTCGTTTACTTCTTTGCTGAAATATTTTTTATTTTTATATATGGAATAAATCGCTTCTATAAAAATACTACTGTCCGAACTTTTTAAAATATAGCCATCTGCTCCATTTTTTACTGCTTCTTTTATCTTTGGGCTGTCTTGAAAAATGGATACCATTAATATTTTAACATCAGGAAAAGTAGATTTTATTTTACTGCACAGCATTAATCCATCCATTTCTGGCATGCTTATATCCGACAAAACTATATTTATATCGTTTGTTTTGAGTATTTCTAGTGCTTCTTTGCCATTTTTTGCAATAGCTACCACTTCTATTTTTGCTTCGTCTGAAAGCATTGAAGCTATGCCATTTATAATAGCTGGGTGATCATCAACGAGTAATATTTTTATTTTTTCCATTAAAAAAACCTTTTTTTGATACGTATTTTACTTCTTCATGGTCTTATATCGAATAGAGATTACATAAATCAATATAGTTAAACTGAAAATGCTTTATAAAGACAAATAGATTGACAAAGAGAAGGATTCAAAAGAAGGATACCTAAAGATAAGTATAATTATTTAAATAAACAATTGATTTATTTTCCTTCTTTTGCTTGAATTATTCTTGTGATTTAAAATCTTATTTAGTTTATAAAAGCAAAGCTTAATATTTAAACAACTAACTTGTAATGAATACTTCATGTAATTAACAAGTCTAAATCTTCTACTAGATAACTGATTAAAAAGAAAAAATATACTATTGGGGAGTAGTGCTCAATACAAAAGAGATAGCAACTGAGCTCTTTTTTGCTTTTTCAGCAAAAAAACGAGAATACGAAACTTGCGAACGTTGGTCTACCCTTACCCGATAGGGTTTTACCCAGATATATTTCTTTTATGTATACTTTTATTTCTAAAAATATTAAAGGACAAACAAGTGCCTTTAACTCAAACCAAAATAGGATAATTCTAATTAAAGGAATAGCCTTTTTGTAATTTTGAAAAGAAGGTCGTAATGCTTCTTGCTTACCTTTCGGCACTATTGGTCTATCAAGTTTTAAAATAAATTTGTTTATAATTTACTATTCACTCAAAATCAGCTCCATTTCTTACTGATTTCTTTTGCTGTGTGCACCATTTCTTCACTCCATTCGTTGGTATTCCAGTTTGTAAGGTGCATCGATACTATTTTTTATATTTCTTGAATTCGAGTAGGTTTTAAACGGCTCAAAAAAAAATTAAACTTCAATAACAAAGACAGTATTTTTCTTGAAATAGTTGTAAAGGGTATATCTTTTAAAAAATATAAAAAGCAAAGAGGCTGCACCAAAAGGTCTAAAATGAAATTTATAATTAAATTATTCTAAGAGTCTTATTGGCACATAGCTTAAAAACAAGCATTAAATTGCACTTAAAAAAAGAGGCTGCCCTTTTTGGACAGCCTCTTTTGAAAATTTATTTATTAAAAATCAAACCACTAATCTTCTAAAACAACTTTTACTGTTTTAGCTTTACGAAACCATTTGTCTCTTATTTTTTCGTTGATATAGTACATACATGGCACTACTACCAGAGTAAGGACTGTTGAAAAAGTAAGACCGTAAATGATCGTCCAAGATAGTATATTCCAGAATGTAGCACTATCGGCTCCTGTGTGTATGTGTGGATTCAACTCGGTAAACATTCTTACAAAGTCTATGCTCAAGCCTATTGCTAATGGCACTAAGCCTAATACTGCTGCTGAGGCTGTCAATATTACTGGAGTAAGTCTTGTGCTTCCTGCTTCTACGATTGCTTTTTTGAGTGGATAGCCTCTTTCTAACAATTCGTCTGTAAATTCTATCAGTAGAATACCATTTTTTACCACAATTCCTGCCAAAGCTATGATTCCGATACCAGACATGATTACTGAGTAGGTTTGCCCGAAAACGGTAAAGCCTAAAAATACGCCAAAGAATGATAAAAATATGGTAACAAATATAATTATTGGTTTTGAAATAGAATTAAACTGGGTTGCGAGTACCAAAAATATCATCATTACTGCTGAAAGTAACGCCAAAACTAAGAAGTCGCCTGTTTCTTTTTGTTCTTCTTGTTCTCCTCCCATTTTTATTGAATAACCGCTAGGAAGCTCCATTTTGTCTACCAATTCTTGTATTTGTGGTACTATTTCGTTGGCGGTGTACCCTGTTACTACATTAGAACTTAGGGTCACAAGTCGTTGTTGATTTTTACGATTTATCTGACTAAATGCTGTCGAATAGGAAACCGTAGCGATAGCGTTTAATGGTACTTGACGCAATACGCCACCCATTACCATATCTCTGTAGGTAACTTTCATGCTCAAGAGTTTTTCTATTTGGTTACGGCTGTCAGATTTTATTCGTAATTGTATAGGATATTCGTCTTTGTCGTCTCTGAATTTTGATATTTCGGAACCGTAAAGGGCTGTTCTTACTTGCATGGCAATGGTGGCTGTTGATATTCCTTCTCGCTGTGCTTTGGCTTTGTCTACATCTATGATGATCTCAGGCTTGTTGGTCACTAGGTCTGATGATAATTTTTCGATGCCTTTTATGCCTGCCAATTCTATGTCTTTCTTGATTCTTTTTTCGAGTATTCCTAATTGTTGAAAATCATCTCCTGATATTTCTATAGCAATGGGTGCACCTGTGGGCGGTCCATTTTGCTCTTTGTCTACCGAAATTTCAGAACCTGGCAATGGCATTGCTTTTATTTCATCACGCAATATGTTTAATATTTTTTCGGATGAAACACCGCCTCTGTTTTGTTTGCTCACAAAAGCTACTGTTATTTTTGACTTGTTTGGCGTAGGTGTACGATCTGGATTTGCTGGGTTTCCTGCATTTTTTCCTACGTTTGAAATTACTGACCTTACTGCAACTTCTGCTTTTTCTCTTTTGAGTATTTCGAAAACTTTTTTCTCTATAATTTTGGTTACCGAATCTGTTTGTCGAGCATCTGTTCCCTCTGGCATTTCGTTATAAATGTACGCAAACTCTGGGTCGCCGTTAGGGAAAAAGACCACTTTGGGTTTAGAAGCTACCATTGCCATAATTATTCCTACACAAAACAAAAATACTCCGAACAATACAAATACTGGGCGATAGCCTGTAATTACCCAAGAGATAAGTTTTCCATAGCCATTTTTGAATTTCACCAAAGTATTTTCTTGGAATGGTATGATGATTTTTGGAGTAAGTATAAAGTGATTGAACACAAATAGTGCTATTACAAAAACAAAGAAATTTCCCAATCCAATGTTTATAACATAACCCAATACTGCTATTATTGCTAAAATAATGATGGGTTTTAGTATTTGTTTAAAATTCACATCACGGTGATTTTCGTGTTCGTCGTGTCTTTTCATAAACGACACTGCAAAAACTGGATTCATCACATAGGCTACTATCAATGAAGCTATGAGCGTACATATCAAGGTCATGGGTAAAAACTTCATAAACTCACCTACAATGCCTGGCCAAAAAAGCAATGGTACAAAGGGCAATACCGTAGTAACCGTTCCCGACAAAACGGGCACAAATACTTCTGATGCTGCCAATTTAACAGCCTCTATGATACTCAGGTTTCTATGTTTATTGAAAATTCTGTGTGCATTTTCTATTACTACGATAGCATCGTCTACTACTATTCCTAAGCTCAATAGAAATGCAAATAATACAATAATGTTAAGTGTAAAGCCTAAAAAATAAAGCGGTATAAAAGCCAATAGGGCTGATAATGGCACTGATAAACCTACAAAAATAGCGTCTCTGACACCCATAAAAAACATAAGCACCAATACCACAAATATAAATCCTAGTATTACTGTATTTACAAGGTCTTCGATATCTGCTTTGGTTTTTTCGGAGGTATCTGCAGTTACTTTTATGTCTAAACCTTGCGGAAGGCGTGTAGCTTGGGCATTTTTTAGGATTTCTTCTATTTTTTCAGAAGCAACTATCAGGTTGGCTCCTCCCCTTTTGATAACGTTGAGTGTGATTACTTTTTTGTTGTCTAAACGGGCAAAATCTTGTTGTTCAAGATTGCTATCTACCACTTCGGCTACGTCTCCTAGCCTGATGGATGCTCCCATAGACGACCTCAGCCTGATGTCTTGTATTTGTTGCATAGACTTAAACTCGCCTTTTACTTTGAGGTTACGTCTTATTCCGTCTACGTTCAAATCGCCACCAGAGATGTTTATATTTTCGCCCATTACGGCATACTGTACGTCAGAAAATGTTAGACCTGATGATTGCAGTTTGTTCAAATCTAGGTTTATCTGAATTTCTCGGGTCAATGCTCCTACTATGTCTACTCTGGTAATTTCTGATATACCTTCTATTTCGTCTTGTAAGTCTTCTGCAAAATTTTTGAGTTTTGCCAAAGGGAAGTTTCCTGCCAAATTGATATTCATTATTGGAAATTCCGAAAAATTAACATCCTGAACTACTGGCTTTTTGGTTAAATCTTTTGGCAATTCTACTATGTCTACTTTATCTTTTACTTTACGTAAAGCGTCGTCTACTTTTACATCTGGATTGAACTCTACCAATATTATAGAGAAATCTTGCAGTGAATTTGATTTGATTTTTTTAACACCTGCAATAGTCTTGAGTTGCTTTTCTATTGGCTTGGTTACGGTGTTTTCTATATCAGACGGGGTAGTGCCGGCATATATGGTTTGAACATATATTTGTGGTATTCTGATATCTGGAAATTGCTCTTTAGGCAACATGTTGTAGATAGTAAGCCCTACTACAAACAATATAAATGTAAACAAGTACACTGTTTTTTGATTGGTCGCCAACCAACCTACCATGTTGTATATCATACCGCCACCGTGTTTTTCGTTGGTCAGTTTTTGGTTTTGTTGTTCCATGATTGAATATTTTATGTATTATCTTTTTTGAAGATTTTCAAAAAAGAAGATTTTCATTTTTAGAAATTTTTAAATTATATATACTAAAACGAAATAGGCGTGCCGTCTACTAGCTCTTGGTATCCTTGTGTGATAATATTATCACCAGCGGTCAATCCTTCTAATATTTCTATTTTTCCTTCAAATGATATTCCTGTTTTTACAGTTTTTGACTTAGCCACTTTTTTACCGTTTAGCTCCGATACAATATAAACAATATCGCCTGTCTCTGTTTTTTGGATAATATTTTGTGGTACTACCAATGCGCTAGGTGAAGTATAGTCGTTTATTTTTACAACAGCCAATTGGTTTGGTTTCAATGAACCACCCAAGTTTGGAATGTTTGCTTCTACTCCAAATGTTCTTGAAACTGGGTCTACTACGCCTGTGATAAGCGATATTCTTGCTCCTATTTCTTTGTTGATATCTGGAAAGCTTACATTAACATTAGCTCCTTTTTTTACAGTACCTATATATGTGTCAGCTACTTTGGCTGATATTTTAAGATCGCCCACGTTTACAATTTGTGCTATTGGCATCCCTGGCATACCCATTTCGCCTTGTTTTTGAAATACCATTTCAATAGTTCCAGATATGGGTGCGTATACATTGCTCAATGCCATGGTGGTTTGCATGGTCATGATTCTTTTTTCTAACGATTCTTTGTTTGATTTTGCGGTAAGGTATTGTACTTCAGTGCCTATCTGCTGATCCCAAAGGTTTTTTTGTTTGTTAAATAATGTTGTCGCCAATTCTAACTGATTTTTTATTTCAGATATAGTTTCTTTCATTATTTGGTTATCAAGTGTGGCTACCAACTGTCCTTTTTTTACTACTTGACCTTCTGAAACAAATAGACCTGTTATAGCACCTGAAGCTGACGGTGTTATTTTTACGATATTTTTAGATACTACCAAACCTTGTGCTTCTACAAATCGCTCAAATTTGGTACGTACCAATGGACTTACGGCTACGGTAATGATTCTTTCTTCGGCTTTGTTTTGTGTAACTCCTAGCTCCGCTTCTAAGGTTTTTATGTCTGCTTCAATTTTTGTTTTTTCTGCTTTCAGTTGTGCTAATGCTTCGTTTTTATCTTTTGATTTTTTGTTACAAGATTCAAGGATACTTATGTTTGCCATCAATAGCGTCATCAAAATACCTGTTTTCAATTTGGCTGTTATCATTATTGTATTGTTTAATGCTTTCATCTGTGTATAGTTTTGATTGTGTTTATAACACTAATTTTGATTTTTTTTCTAATGTTTTAAATTAAATATTTTAATTATTCTGTAGGCAATTTACCCAAAGCTTTATCTAAATCTACCTTGGCTATCAGCACATTATACAATGTTGTAAAATAATTGGTTTGTGCTTCTTTATAAGATATTTCGGCGTTTACTAGCTCTAGGTTAGTGCCTACTCCTTGTTGGTATTTTATTTTAGATACCCTTACGATTTCTTGTGCTAGCGCCATGTTTGACTTTTGCTCATGTAAACTTTCTATGCTATTTTTCAAGGTAATTTCGCCTTGTTTTACTTGTAAATCTATCCCATTTTCTAGCATTTCGAAACCATTTTTAACTTTATCGATAGCGAATTGGGCTTGTTTTTCTTTGTTTTTCCTTTGGTTGCCATCATAAATAGGAATTTTTGCACCTATTCCGATACTTGCTGCAAAGAATGATTCTTTAGCAAATAAGTCAAAGAATTTTTGGCGACCGTTATTGAATCCTAGATTGCCTGTAAGTGCTACCGAGGGTAATACAGCTACTTTGTTTCTCTTGAGATCTAGCTCAGCTAAATTCATTTGTGTTTTGAGCATGCTGTATTCTATTCTGTCTTCGTAGTTAGACATTTTAGCTGTTTCTAATGCTATTTTATCTATATCTATATCGCTCAACTTGTCTTTGATACTGATTTGGTCAGAAATCTTTTTACCCATATGAAATTTCAACAACTGATAGTTTAGGTCTAACAATCTATTAAAATTATTCAATTCCATTTTGATATTATTGGAAGTTACTTCTAAACGCTGTACATCAATTTTTTCAAGGAAACCTTGCTTGTTGAGTGCCTTTACGTTGGTGATAGAAGAGTCTAGTCGTGCTATGTTTAGCTTTACGATATTTATTCTTTCTTGATTTACCAAAATAGAATAATAGGTTTTGATGACGTTTTCGGCAGCTTCTTGCTTGGTTTTAACAATGGCTTTGGTAGACAATTCTTTATAAACATCTGCTGCTTTTAGCCCCAAAAGGTAAGTACCGTCAAAAAGTAATTGAGAAACGCCAACACCATATTGCAAGTTGTTGGGTACACCAAATTCAACAGCATTTACTGCATCTTCTGGTGCTGCAGGGTTGAAAGTTTTTGCAGGAACTAGCATTTTTTGAATAACGAGATTATTCATATAGCCAATGTTTCCGTTTACTTGTGGCAAGCCTATTCCTTTTATTTCTTGGACTTTAGATGCTGCTGTGAGTATGTCAAGCTGTGCATTACGGATACTTGCATGGTTTTGAATAGTGTACGAAACGGCTTCTTTGAGCGAATAACTTTGCTGTGCCAAAGCAAAATGAGTACAAAGTGTGCCAATAAAAACAAGGGTACGCTGTAAAATTTTATTTGTTCTCATGCGGTATGTATTTAATTTTTATTTTTTGCTGTTGTTTTTTTTGAAAAGTATAATTTTGTTTATAAAATTTATTTCAAAAGCTAAATTTCTAGTTTTCAATAACCCATGTATCATTGGGTACCTATTTTTTTAATCGTAAGATACTCTTCATATAATTCCAAACCTTCTTTAGTAAGTATTCCTCTCACAAAATGGTCTAAAAACTCCAGCTGCACCTGTAGTACCGTAAACTGACCTACCGCAAACACTTGGGTATCGAAACCCATTTCTATTTGTTGCATACGCATGCGGGCTATAATTTCTATGTTCAGTTCTTTGCGAAACATTCCTTGCTCTATTCCTTGCACAAGACTAGTGGTAATACACTGAAATATAAAGGTTTGCTTATGATTTTCAAAATACTGCCAAGTGCGTGGATGGTATTTTTTTATATCAAATAGTGCCGATGAATTGATTTCCATGAGCGATTGTTTGAGTACATCCATGGCTTTCACCATCATGTCTATGGGATTGAGCGAGTTTTGCTGGATTTCCTCCCAGAGACATCTGTCTTTGTCGAGCTCTAGTGTCATGAGCTGGTATACCAAATCGTCTTTGTCTTCGTAGTGCTGGTAAATAGTTTTTTTAGAAATCCCTAGCTCCTTGGCAATATCATCCATCGTTATGGATTTTACGCCATAACGAAAAAACTGCTCTCTTGCCTTTGTCAATATTCTCTCCTTAATTTCCAATTATTATTATTGTTTTTAAATATTATTATAAAACCTAAAATGGAAACTTTAAATGTTTTTCGAGTTTCCGATACAAAACTATGGAAACTTTTTATAAATCAAAAGTTTTTTATCGTTTTTATTAAAAAAAAAACACCCAGTGTATAGTACACCAGATGTGGAGGTATAAATATTTGAATAAAAGAAGTATAGAATACTTTTTAATCACCTTAACGGTCAGTTTTTGTGAGCCATTTTGTAGGTACAGGAAATAGGTACCATTGGTAAATCTGCTAAGGTCAAACAATTGTGTATTGATAACTTTTTTGCCTAATACTTTTTCTCTTGTTTCAGTTTGTAACTGAAATTTATTATTTTCTTTATTTTGTTTAATGTTTTTTGAGATAAAAGTTGAAAACTTTTAATGTTTTAGGTACAAGTCACAGACTTGCACCAGATGGATACGGTTAAATATTTTTAATTATTACACTTTTTATTGTTGTTTCATTTTTAGACATCCTAACTAATTGTTCAAGTAAAAATTTAAAAAACTTATTTATATCTGCAGAGCCGAGGTCAATATGAAATGTCGTTTTATCACCTTTTGTTTTGTGCAAATTAGCACTATGAACAATTCCAAATTCTAATTTATTAAATTCAAAGAGTATATTATCCAATCTATCTTCTATCTCAGAGTTTGAACTGTTAATTTCTAAAAGAATATCTAAATCGCTGATTTTTTCTATTTTTGCTTTAAAAGGCAATTTTTCATTAATATATTTTTTAATATCTTCATATTTATTTTGTGGGGCTCTGTACCCCATATGTTCTTCAGATATAAAAATGGACTCCCATTTCATTTTCATTTCTATTCCTGAAATATCTCTGCTTGGATCTATTAG
>JAGNSI010000035.1 GCA_017988135.1 Pseudarcicella sp. | reverse complement strand
ATACTATTGTTTACTAAGCACCATTTTTACCTTTTGATAGGTAGTATCAGAAAATGTACCAGGACTAGGTGCTATCATTTCTATAGTTTTGGCAGTTTTATTTACAGATGTAAAATATCTCATAACACCCGTAGCCACTTTATCCCATTCTGGATTGCCTTTTATAGGCCCCTTGTGGAAGCTTAAATTTATATTTATTCCAGCTCCATTAGACTGCATCCCAGAATAGTAACTTAGGGTGAAACGATTATCCCCTTCTGTATAGTAACAAATACAAGAATTATTATGGGTATTGGCATCTTCTTTATCGCACGACTGAAAATCTAGAAATCTATTGACAGATTTGTCTACCACAGAATCAGGTGTGCTGGAGTTTGTACGTTTATAGAGTTCCAAAGAAGTAATTTTCCATTTGCCTTTAAGATCGTCCAACAAATCTTGTTGCTCGTCTGAGCAAGCCAAAAGGGATAAACCCAAAAATAAAGTGTATATTTTTTTCATGTTGTGTGAATAAAACGTCCTATTATTAGGCTTAAAACCCATTAATAGGACGATAAAAAACAATAATTTAATCTATAACTAACTGCACAATAGGACTTTTAATACCCGATAAACGATTTGCCTTTTCTACATCATTGTCGAATATAAGTTTATCATTTACCCATACTTTTTGTTTTGCAATAACCCCATTATACAAACCCTGTTCTCCCTTATACCTAAAAAAATTAGTTTTAAAAACAGTCAAAGGTTTATTTTTTCCAAATCTGTAATAAGTGTATGAAGTTTCTTCAGAACCATTTGGAACATCTAAATATATACCAATACTGCTTGGACAACTTGGACAATAAATAGAATTTTCAGGTAAATAAAGTGCATATGGTTTAGCCCAATATCGATTATAAACCTCTTCCATATATTTGGAATATTCTACTTCCTTACCATTCATAAAACAAATTCTTTGTATATTATCTTCCGACAATTTTTTTATTCCAGCTGAGTCTGCAAGAAGATTTATGCCATTTTTATCAACTAATAGTAAACCTAAACTTCCATCGACGTAGGCATGCATAGAACCATTCGCAGGAATAACATTTTGAGCTTCTTCTTTTTTGCAATTTTGAAAAAATAAACTAGAAGCTAAAGAAACTGATAATACAATTATTTTTTTCATATATTTTTTATTTTAAAAATAAGTTTAATAAACTGGATATAAATCTGTAAACATTTTTTTTTGAATACCGTATTCTTTAAAATCACTTGCTGCAAACCAGTTATTTTCTTTGCCATCCCAACCCCAGTTCATGTAAAGAAAATCTTCATACTCATCCCATTTTTCTACACTACACCAAAAAAGATAATTGGTTGTTTTGGTAATTGTAAATTTCGCTTCATAAAAACCATCACAAAACCAGATATGACCACCACCATAATTTCTAAAACCTGCTAAAAGTACGGGTCTATGATTTAATAAATTGTTATAAACAGTCTCAATGTTATAATCAGAAAAAATGGCATTTTTATATCCTAATCTTTTGATCCCTGTTAATATATCTTCTGGTATAGCTCCACTTCCACCTGAATATTGAGAACCCCAAACATAATTTGGAATACTATCTGCTATATCTCTAAACATTTCAGCTATTTGGTTCGGTCCATTAAAAAAAACATTTTCGCTAATTTCAAGTGTATTAGGCATATAATAATAATTGTATTTATAAGGAAAAAAATGATAGTAATTGAGCATCCCTATAGCCACAGCTGGGCATCCTGCCAAATTATCAGTCCAAGGATAACCTGGTGAGTTATAATTATATCCTGTTCCTTGACCCCACTTAAGGGCACTCCCATTCCAAGGATAAATAGTTGACCGGTTTAATGTATTTCTTCTTCTTTCTGAGGGACTATTTTTTATTTTTGATAATGTTGGTTTACTAAATTCTATTTTCAAACTACAACTATCAGACCCAACACCTTTCCACAATTTGTAATAATGGTCTGCTGTATCAATTGGTTGTTTTAAAGCATTTGAAATTTCTACTTTTTTTTCTTCTACCCAACATCCAAATGGACTTTTTTTATTAATCTTATCCACATCTACCCTTCCGCTATCTACATATGCAAGAACTGGAAATCGTAATTTATCACCAGACATTAATATATATCCATCACTTTTCCCAAAGTTAATCACATATATAACAGTATCTTTTGTATCAGATATTACATATTGCACATCATGGTAATGCTTGGGAACAGACTCACTTGACACTCTCTTTCCCTTATTTTTCAAATTACTTTCAGATGAGAAAAGGGAACTTACCACAGCATCAGACATCACTTTTGCCTGATTATCAGAAACTTGCCTTTGACTGTCATTATGAGGTCGACTTGATTGAAAATCATTTTTATTACAAGAAAATTGAAAAGTAAAAAAAGCTAATAGACTTAATTTTTGATAATTTTTGATAATTTTTGATAATTTTTGATAATTTCCATTCGGAGATTTTTGCTTAAAATGTTAATAATAAAAAATTTAACGTCGTTGCAACAACGCTGTAAAATTACTATTTCAAACCCTAACAAAGCATCACCCTTTAGGGGGATTTTTGTACGTTTTGTACATTTTTAGGCTTGGATTCATGAAATAATTTTGGTGATTGGTTGGCTAAAGCATCTTGCATCACCCATTGAATGATCAGCTGTTGAAGTCCGTCTCTGCCTTTTACGTCAAATTTCTGCATGATGTTTTTTTTGTGCGTACGTACCGTTTCTACTGATATATATTGACTCAAGGCAATGGCTTGGTTACTCAGCCCTAATTTCAATAATTGTGCAATAGCTAGCTCAGTATGAGTAAGTTTTGTTGGGGTTTCTGTTGCGTTTTCTAAGGAGTTATTTTTCAAGTCTATCATTGGGGTTTAATTATAAATTTTGCTAAAGAATGAATTTTCAAAATGAATTTTTAAATAGGTCGGCAAGTTATCATTGAATACATTATTATACAAGAAAAATAACTAAAATAATATTTCTTTTAACAATACTCAGAATTATCAAAATGCGTTTAAGATTGTGCTATCTCTTTCCAACAAAAAAAACGGGCAATAAATACCCGTTCTATTTTCAATAAAATATATTTTTAGCGAACTACGACCCACAGGCTTCGCAACCTTCCTCATCATCCAATGAGCAATTCATATCGCTGTATTTTTGTTCTTTATTGTTATTGAAACTAGCTACCGAAGCAGCTAATTTGCTCAACTTACTATCGGACTGTGTCACTTCTTTGGTGTAAACCATTTCGTGTTCGTGCACTTCGTCAGCATGTTCTAGTGCAACATCCGCTTGTTTTTCAACGGTAAATTTAATGGCATCTGCAGCTGCTTTGGTTCTGAGGTAGTACATTCCAGTTTTCAGACCTTTTTTCCAAGCATGAAAGTGCATTGAGGTAAGCTTACCAAAATTCACATCTTGAATATGGATATTCAACGATTGAGATTGGCAAATGTACGCTCCCCTATCGGCAGCCATGTCTATGATGGTTTTTTGTTTGATTTCCCAAACAGTTTTGTACAATTCTTTCAAGCTTTTAGATATTTCGGGTATATTTTGAACCGAACCATTTGCGGCTATCAGTTTGTTTTTCATTGAATCGTTCCACAAGCCTTCTTTTACCAAATCACGAAGAAGGTGTTTGTTTACCACAGCAAATTCGCCCGAAAGTACTCTTCTGGCATAAATATTAGATGTATATGGCTCGAAACACTCGTTGTTACCCAATATTTGTGAGGTAGATGCCGTTGGCATTGGAGCTACCAAAAGCGAGTTTCTAACACCATTTTTTACAACAAGTGTTCTGAGGGTTTCCCAGTCCCACCTTCCAGAGCTAGGGGTTACGTCCCACATATCAAACTGAAAAATTCCTTTAGATATCGGCGAACCTTCCCATGTTTGGTACGGGCCTTCTTTTATCGCCAATTCCATAGAAGCTTCCATAGATGCGTAATAGATGGTTTCAAATATATCTTTGTTGAGTTGCTGGGCTTCTTCAGACTCAAACGGCATTCTGAGCAATATAAATACGTCTGCTAAACCCTGAACACCCAAACCAATTGGGCGATGCCTGAGGTTGGAAGTTTCGGCTTCTTTAACAGGGTAGTAGTTACGATCTATAATTTTGTTTAGATTTTTGGTAGCTACTTTGGTAACATCATACAATGCTTTGTGGTCAAACTCCAAAAATCCTCTTTCGTTGTTGGTGACATATTTCGGCAATGCCAATGATGCCAAATTACAAACAGCTACTTCGTCTTTTGAAGTGTATTCGATAATTTCGGTACAAAGGTTAGACGATTTTATGGTACCTAAGTTTTGTTGATTAGACTTGCGGTTGGCATGGTCTTTAAACAACATATATGGCGTACCTGTTTCGGTTTGCGACTCTAATATTTCAAACCACAATTCTTGTGCTTTTACTACTTTTTTGGCTTTTCCTGCAAGTTCATAGCTTTCGTACAATCTTACAAATTCGTCACCAGAGCAGTCTGCCAAACCTGGGCATTCGTGAGGGCAGAATAGCGACCAAGTGTCGTTATCTTCCACTCTTTTCATAAACAAATCTGGCGTCCAAAGTGCATAGAAAAGATCTCTTGCACGCATTTCGTCTTTACCGTGGTTCTTTTTAAGTTGCAGAAAGTCGAAAATATCTGCATGCCAAGGCTCTATATAAATAGCAAAAGAGCCTTTGCGTTTACCGCCTCCTTGGTCTACATAACGAGCCGTATCGTTGAATACCCTGAGCATAGGTATGATACCATTTGAAGTACCGTTGGTACCTTTTATGTAAGACCCTGTAGCCCTGATATTGTGAATGCTCAAGCCTATTCCTCCTGCCGATTGTGAAATTTTGGCAGTTTGTTTAAGAGTATCATAAATGCCGTCTATAGAGTCGTCTTGCATAGTGAGCAAGAAACAAGATGACATCTGTGGTTTGGGTGTGCCAGCATTAAAAAGCGTAGGTGTGGCATGGGTAAACCATCGCTCAGAAAGCAAATTGTAAGTTTGAATAACAGACTCTAAATCGTCGAAATGTATGCCCACTGCTACCCTCATAAGCATGTGCTGTGGACGTTCTACTATCTGACCTTCAAGCTTTAATAAATATGATTTTTCTAATGTTTTGAAACCAAAATAATCGTACCCAAAATCACGGTCATAGATAATGGCAGCGTCTAATTCTACGGCATTTTTACGAATAATATCGTACACTTCTTTAGAAAGCAAGGATGCGTTTTCGCCTGTGTTTGGATCTGTATAATAGTATAGTCTTTTCATGGTTCCAGAAAAAGACTTTTGCGTATTTTTATGTAAATTAGAAATCGCTATTCTTGCCGCTAATACCGCATAATCGGGGTGTTTAGTGGTCATAGATGCGGCTGTTTCGGCAGCTAAACTATCTAGCTGAGTAGTCATAACACCATCATAGAGACCTGTAATGACCTTTTTGGCTACTTCTAAAGGCTCTACAAAATGAGGATCAAGGCTATAGCAAAGTTTTTCAATACGTGCTGTAATTTTGTCAAACTTTACAGACTCACGCCTGCCGTCTCTTTTTATAACATACATAATTTGTGACTGGTTATTTTGTAATTGATATTATTAAATTTTGTAAGATTGTAATGGGTAAATTTCAACTTTTGTATGGTAGTATCGTAATACTATTTATGACAAAAAAAACAAATAGCGGTTTATTTTTTTGAATTATATTACCTTAAATTGGTTCGTTCAAAGTTAGCAAAAAACCCATATTTACGCAAACATAAAAATGAAATTAAATGTCTCAAAAAAATGAAAAAAAATTGATTTTATTTGATTTATCACAACTAAAAACAGACCCATTTGTTTTATTTAAGCCCAAAACTAAAAAAAATCATACTTAGAAAAAAACGATTATTTTCAGTCAACAAGCATACCTACTAATAGTGTTTAAAAATATTGTTGTGCATCTCTTTTTTAAATCAGATATAAAGCGTAAATTTGCCGATAATTTTACTTATCAACAGGTATAATCTAATGTGATTTCTTTCTTTTATAGAAACATAATTTCAAGACATTAGCTCCCAATTATACTTTTATTCATAAAACAAGACGGCAGGGAATCGTCTCAACAAAAAAAATCATGAAACAAGGCATTCACCCAGAGTACAAAGACGTAGTTTTTCACGACCTTTCTGCTGATTTTAAGTTTTTAACAAAATCTTGTGTAAAAACTAACGAAACTACAGAATTTGAAGGCGAAACTTACCCAGTTTTCAAAGTAGAGGTTTCTTCACTTTCACACCCATTCTATACAGGTAAAAATGTATTATTGGATGCTGCTGGACGTGTTGATAAATTCTACAAACGTTTTGGTGGAAAAAAATAATTTTTCAATAGTCATCTATCGAAAAAACATTTCAAAAACTCCTATCATTTTTTTGATAGGAGTTTTTGCATTATTGAAGGTATCTATTTAATATCATTTTTTTTGATAGGAGTTTTTGCATATTCAAGGTATCTATTAAAATATAAATTTATTAATAGGTGTTTTTGTATATTTACGGTATAAATCAATTTGAATTTATTTCAGTATCTAATATTCAATAATATGCTTCAATACTTATTGTTTGATGACTTTTCTATAAGACAACATTTATTACCTTTGGCTTTTACCAGACCAATTTCGTATTTCAGAATAGGAATTTTAACTATTAAAGAAAAATGGGAATGCGAATTCAATAACACGTTTAGTGTTGTTACCGAAGAATATTTAGCCCCAAAGTTCCCTACAAATTTGGGTGCTGACAATATTTTTATCAATGCGTCTTTGCTTCCAAACGATAGCCTAAAAGCAAGCATAGAACATTTACAAGCACAAGAAGTTTTAACCCAAAATGGCAAAATATTAGCCTACAGAAGCTCAAAAGTGCTTTCGCCCGAATCTATCAATAACCTAACAAATATAGATTTTAAGGAAAAAATCACTTTCATTGCTTCCAATACGGCCATTTTCTCTGAAAACGGAGAAGAAATCAAAAATGACTTCGAAAGAATAACCAAGCATAGAACTTCGCAAGCTATAAACGACCCTTACACTGCGGTTTATCAAAAAGAAAATATCTTTATAGAAGAAGGTTGCGACATAAAAGCATCGGTATTGGACGCTAGTACTGGCCCAATTTATATCGGAAAAAAAGCAACTATCCAAGCCGGTTCGCTGATACAAGGTCCATTTGCTATTTGCGAAGGTTCTACCGTAAATTTAGGTGCTAAAATAAGACCTAACACCACTATTGGCCCATTTTGCAAGGTAGGCGGTGAAGTAAACAATGCGGTATTCTTTGGTAATTCAAACAAAGGACACGACGGATTTATGGGCAATGCCGTTATTGGGGAATGGTGCAACTGGGGGGCAGACTCCAATAATTCAAACCTCAAAAACGATTATTCAAAAGTAGAGCTTTGGAATTACCAGTCTAACACTTACGAAAAAACAGAGCTTCAGTTTGTGGGCATCATCATGGGCGACCATTCCAAATGCGGTATCAATACAATGTTTAATACTGGCACTGTAGTAGGTGTAAACTGCAATATCTTTGGGGCAGATTTTCAACCTAAACACATCCCTTCTTTTTCATGGGGCGGAGCCGAAGGCTTTAGAACCTATCATCCACGTAAAGCTTTTCAGGTTGCAAAAGCGGCGATGGAAAGGAGAAATGTAACCTTTGACGAAAAAGAAGAAGCCATACTTTCAGCAGTATTTGAGCTGACAAGAGAAACAAAAGAAGATTAATATAGATTTTCTTATCAAAATTTATTCGAAATTATTCAAACAAAATACCTTATGCTTTTCAGAGACATTCAAGGTCTTACAGCCATAAAAAACACTTTGATAAACGCCTCAAAAGCAAACCATGTGGCACATGCTCAATTGTTTTTAGGAAACCCAGGAAGCGGCAATTTAGCTATGGCTTGGGCTTATGCGACGTACCTGAATTGCACCAATAAACTAAGTTTTGAAGTAAATGAACAAAATGGATTGCTCGGAGATGCTTGTAACCAGTGTGCATCATGTTCTAAAATGAACAAAAACATCCATCCTGACTTTTACTATATTTTCCCTACAGCAACCACCAAAAAAATAAAAGAAGCAGACTCAAGTGCATACATGCCTGTATGGAGAGATTTTTTATTGGAAAACCCTTACAGAACGCTTCCCGACTGGCTGGCATTTATGGGTGTAGAAGGCAACAAACAAGGTAATATTTCGGTAGACGAAGCCCGAAAGGTGATGCAAAAAATCGGACTAAAGGCTTTTGAAGGCGAATTTAAAATAATGATAATTTGGCTACCCGAACAAATGAACGCTGCCGCCGCCAACGCTTTGCTCAAAACATTGGAAGAGCCTCCTTCAAAAACTATTTTCTTGTTGGCTTCTAATGATGCCAATAAATTGCTGACTACCATAATATCAAGAACTCAAAAAATAAGTATTCCAGCTTTTGAAGATGAAGATATTGCTACATATTTATCTTCTAAACAAAGTATTGACAGTAAAAGAGCCAATGAAATAGCTTATCTATCAGAAGGAAATTTAGCCAAAGCAATAGCACTTAGTCAAAATCACTCTAACGAATACCAAGCTTGGTTTTCGGAGTGGATGAGAAATTGCTTTAAAGCAGACTTGGCTTCGCTAATCAAACAGGCCGACCAGTTTGATGCCTTTCCAAAAGAAAATCAAAAAGCTATTTTAGAATACGGCCTGAATGTATTTCGTGATTTACAATTGTGGCAAAATGGGGTGGAATCTTTAGTAAGACTAGAGGGCGAAGAATTGACTTTTATACAAAATTTTTCGAAAGCAGTAAATCCACTTGCTATAGAAATAGTAAGCGATAAACTATCAGAAGCACATTATCACTTAGAAAGAAACGCTCGTGCAAAAATTATACACCTTGAGCTTTCGTTGGCAATAGCTAGGTGTATTCGTAAAAATTAATTTTAAATTATTGATGGCAAGCAACAATATTATAAAACTAGGAACAAGAGGTTCAAAATTAGCCCTTTGGCAAGCTTACTTTCTCAAAGAAACCTTAGAAAAAGGTGGATTTGAAGTAGAAATAGTCATTATTCACACCAAAGGCGACAAAATACTCGACAGAACGCTCGCCAAAATAGGCTCAAAAGGTGTATTTACAGAAGAACTTGAAGCTATGCTGCTTTCGGGAGAAATAGACATAGCCCAGCACTCTGCCAAAGACTTACAATCTGACCTCAACCCCGAACTAGAACTGATAGCTTTTACAGAAAGAGAAAAAGTAAATGATGTTTTGGTGAGTTTAAAAGGTACGGTATTGAGCGATACAGAAAATATCACCATTGGCACTTCTTCCACCCGAAGGGTAGCGATGTTGAAACATTTTTATCCAAAAATAAAAACAGTAGAAATGCGTGGCAACTTACAAACTCGCATGGAAAAACTAGCTGCCGGCAGTTGCGATGGTATATTATTGGCCTATGCGGGTGTGCATCGTATGGCTTTTGACCAGCACATTTCAGAAATCCTGACCATAGATAGTTTCACGCCAGCTGTAGGTCAAGGAAGCATTGCCATAGAGTGTGCCGTAAAACTTGCTGCCGACAAAAAAGCAAAAATCAGAGAATTGTGTAACCATACAAATACAGAAAAAGAACTCATTGCAGAACGTACTTTCTTGAAAAAACTTCAAGGAGGCTGTTCTATTCCTGTTTTTGGACTCGCCAGATTCGCCAATGATACCGTAACACTTACAGGCGGTATAGTTTCACTAGATGGCAAAACGCTTTTAAAAGAAACCTTTAGCGATACAAATCCTGAAGATGTAGGCAACAAACTGGCTACAAAAATCCTAGAAATGGGTGGAAAAGAAATTTTAGAAGAAATAAAAAAACAACTGAGCTAAAAGGTTTTTAGCATTTGATAATAATTTAAAAATAATAATCCGTTAAATATCAACATTAAAATAGAATTACTTTCATGCAATCGTTGTAAATTGCAGGTTGTTATTCTTTTAGACAAAAAAACACATTCAAAAATGTTAAATTTAGTTTTATTTGGACCTCCAGGAGCAGGAAAAGGCACTCAATCTGCAAAATTAATCGAGAAATATAATCTTATTCATCTATCTACAGGCGATTTATTGCGTTCTGAAATTGCAGATGGAACAGCTTTAGGCTTAAAAGCTAAATCGCTAATGGATCAAGGTATGCTTGTGCCAGACGAAGTAGTAATAGGCATGATAGAAACAAAATTAAAACAAAACCCATCGGCATCTGGGTTTATATTTGATGGATTTCCACGTACAACTGTACAAGCAGAAGCATTGGATGTATTACTTAAAAACAACCAAACTGCTATATCGGTAATGGTAGCTTTGGAAGTAAGTGAAGAAGAACTTACACAAAGGTTGCTCGAAAGAGGTAAAACCTCTGGACGTGCCGATGACCAAAATGAAGAATTAATCAGAAAAAGAGTACAAGAATACAACGAAAAAACAGCTCCAGTGGCTGGATACTATCAAGCTCAAAACAAATTTAAAGGAGTATATGGTATAGGCGAAATAGAAAATATTTTTGAAGAGATTTGTAATGCTATTGGCTAATTGATAGCTAAAGATTTTTTAGCAAATCGAATAAATTCTAAAAAAACGGAGTACAAAAAAAATCTCCAAAACGAATAAAAAACTCATTATGACAAGCAATTTTATAGATCACGTCAAACTAAATCTACGTTCAGGACACGGAGGAAGTGGTTCTTCGCATTTTAGAAGAGAAAAACATGTACCCAAAGGTGGCCCAGATGGTGGAGATGGTGGACGTGGTGGGCACGTCATTATGAGAGGTAGTGAGCAACAATGGACGCTTTTGCACTTGAAATACCAAAAACACATTTTTGCATCGGCTGGAAAATCAGGTGAAGGTGGCAGAAGATCGGGAGCTCAAGGTACTGATGTGTTTGTAGAAGTGCCTTTAGGAACTATAGCTAGAGACCCCGAAACTGGTGAGGTACTGGCAGAAATCACAGAAAGTGGTCAAGAAGTAATTCTGTTGGCGGGAGGAAGAGGTGGACTAGGAAATTCTAATTTCAAGTCGGCAACCAACCAAAGCCCTCACCATGCACAACCTGGTGAGCAGGGAAATGAAAAATGGGTGATTTTAGAACTAAAAGTATTAGCCGATGTTGGTTTAGTGGGTTTTCCTAATGCTGGAAAATCAACACTATTATCGGTACTTTCGGCGGCAAGACCAGAAATTGCAGACTATCCATTTACAACATTGGTTCCCAACTTAGGTGTGGTAGATTATAGAGGCTTTCAATCGTTTGTGATGGCGGATATTCCCGGCATTATAGAAGGTGCTTCGCAAGGAAAAGGACTTGGTTTGCGTTTTTTAAGACATATCGAACGTAACTCAATTTTACTATTTATGATTCCTGCCAATGCAGAGAACATTGCAGACGAATACAATATTTTATTGAACGAATTGAAAGTTTTCAACCCAACTTTGTTAGATAAAGAACGTATTTTGGCGATTACTAAAATAGATTTAATAGAGAAAAAAGAACAAAAAAAATTAGCTAAAAAAATTCCTCAAGGAATGCCTTTTGTACTGGTATCGTCTGTGATGCAGGAAGGACTCATGGAACTCAAAGATTTACTTTGGAAAACATTACACGAAGCCCAAGATACTCCAACTAGCCCAGAAGAAACAAATAATATTTAAATATCAGTTTTTTAATTAAACAAAATATAGGCTTAAATACCTATAAGCCCCGAAAACAAATTTAAAGATGAGATTTAAGCACATAAAAAAAATATCTTTTTTTCTTATTTGGATGTTTTTAATAGTAAGTTTAAATCTCACCTTTTCTCAAATAAAAATTTCATCCCCAATAAACAGAAGTATTTTTCAACGTAACAATAGCAACCAAGCCACTATAACTATTATAGGTAGTTTTTCGCAACAACTTACTGAAATACAAGCTAAATGTGTGCCTTTGATGGGCGGAACAGATACTGGCTGGCAAACCATTACAACCAGTCCTGCTGGCGGTGTTTTTTCGGGAACTATCTCAGCAAATGGTGGATGGTATAGACTGGAAATACAAGGTTTGCTCAATGGAGTAGTGGTAAGTTCTACCCAAGTAGAAAAAATAGGTGTGGGTGAAGTATTTATCATAGCTGGGCAATCTAATGCAGGTGCTGGCTCCAACATGGACGACATTCGCTCTTTCCCTATTTCTCCTGTTCCTACTTACGACGACCGTGTAAACACAATCGATTTTGAAGCCATTGACGAAGTAGACAATAATATTAGCAATTTCAACAATTTCAACTATCCTACTACGGCTTTTAAAAAACTCGCCCCTGGCTCAAACATTGGACCCAGAGGTACATCGCCTTGGTGCTGGGAACAATTGGGTAATTTATTGGCAAATAAACTCAATGTACCCGTTCTCTTTTTCAATGTGGGTATGCCTGGTACTTCTGTACGTAGCTGGAGCGAAAGTGCCACCAATGGATGGATTGCATATAGCGATTATGCACAAGACTCTTTTGCTAACCCTTATGGGCATTTAAAAGCTGTACTCAATCGCTATTGCTCGTATTTAGGACTAAGATCTATACTTTGGGTACAAGGTGAAACTGACAATTTTCCAGGCAAAAAAGACGCTTTATCGATGGATCAAACCATGACAGGCGAACTGTATGAAGAACGGTTAAAATTAATTATCAATAAAAGTAAAGCCGATATTGGCAGAAATTTCTCTTGGGCAATTGCTCAAGCTTCATTGGTACCTTTTGGGCATAATTGTGGCAATCAGATCACATCTAGCATGATAACTGGTGCTCAAATGAATGTAACCAACACTACTGACAATACATTTATTGGTCCAAATTTGGATCTTATTCAAAACCCACGTTTCAAACCTAACGACTGTATTCATCACCATGGTACAGGTTTGGCAGAAGCTGCTGCTGCTTGGGACGCAAAACTTTCGACTGCTTTTTTTGGAACGTCGATTCCCGCAACTGGCTTGATGCCTACATTGAGCACGCAAGTGAATTGTGCAACTGGTACTGTGACTGTAAACATTGTAGGCAATTTCAAAAGCTATGAATGGTCAAACGGCTCAAACACTGCGGCTGCAACTTTATCTGCTGGTAATTACAACTGCAAAGTGACCGATGCAAATGGAAATATTTATAACATTCCTGTAGAAATACCTAATAATATTGTTGCACCTAAGCTTACTATTTCATCTGATATTGGCAACAAGGCTTGCTTTGGTGCAATAGCCAATTTATCTGCCACTGCTTACGACAATTATTCATGGCAAAAAAATAATGCTGATTTACAAAAAAACACATCAAGCATCACCGCCAACTCGTCGGGAAATTACAGTGTAACTTCAACAAGTCCAATGGGTTGCAAAACCGTTTCAGAACCATACGAGCTATCCATTTCAACTACACCTTTACCTAGCAAACCAACGGTTTCTGCCAATGCACCACTCAGTTATTGCGACGGAAATACGATAAATTTGACATCAAGCTATAAAGCAGGCACCAATACTTGGACTTTATCTAATGGCAATACAAGCGAAGGTAACACTATTACAACACCCAGCATAGCAGGAGTTTACAAATACACCGTGGTTGCCAAAGACATCAATGGATGTGCTTCTGTAAACTCAGACACCGTAAATGTAAATGTAAAACCAAGCCCGCAAGCTCCTGTTATCAATTCTATATCTCCTTTGAGGTTTTGCGTTGGACAAAGTATTGTTTTGAATTCAAGTTATGCTACTCAAAATATTTGGAGCGATAGCTCAAAAAATCAATCGATAAACATCAACAAATCAGGCAACTATTCTGTAAAACAAATTGGCTCTAATGGTTGTATTTCAGTCGCTTCCAACAATATTCAAACCGTTGCCGTGCCTTTGCCAAACAAACCTACAATTGCTATTTCTGGCAATGTTACTTTTTGTAGAGGTAATAAAGTTGTTCTAAAATCGTCTCCCGAAAATGCTTATGAATGGAATAATGGAGCAATTTCTCAAGAAATTATAGTTGAAAATTCTGGTACATTTTCTGTAAAAACCATCAATGCTGACCAATGCAAGTCTATAGAAAGTTCTATTCCAATAAAAATAACAGTAAATGAAAACCCAGCCACCCCTACCCTAGTTGCTGAAGGTGCTGTACAGTTTTGCCCAGATAAAAATGTAACATTAACTTCTTCTGTTTCTACCAACAAATATATTTGGGTAATTGGACAAACCGAGGACACCACTTTACAAAAAAACAGAATAGTAAATTTGACAAACGATTATGGTGTAAAAATACTTGATTTGAACAATTGTAGCTCAAAAATCTCTAACGTCATAAAAATAAACACGCTTCCTGCTCCTGCCAAACCGAGCATTGTAGCAGAAAGCAAAACGGCTTTTTGTAAAGGAGACAGTGTATTTTTGAAAAACGAATTCGCTAGTCAGCTTGTTAATAAATATTCGTGGAGAAAAGACAACATTGACACAGAAATTGCTAAACAAAACATTATCAAAGTAAAAGATTCAGGAAAATATAGCCTAAAAGTAGCAGACAGCCAATCGGGATGCTTTTCTGAATATTCAAACCCAATATCGATTACAAATTTCGATTTACCTGAGAAACCAATCTTAAAAGCATTAAGAAACAAAGTTTTTTGCCAAAACGATAGCACCATTTTACAGTCGAGTTTACCCAATACTTCCAATAAAAATGCTACCTATATTTGGAAACTAAACAACACTTTGCTGAACACAGAAAGTAACAAAATTACTGTAAAATCATCAGGAATATATGCAGTGCAAACCATAGATGACAACAAATGTAAATCTAAAGATTTCTCTGACACACTACAAATAACAAGCAACCCATTGCCACCAACACCCCTTATCAGCACTATAGGTAATAACCCATTTTGTCCTAAAGGAAGCGTTGTATTTTCGGCAAACACTGCAAGCAAATACCTTTGGAACAAAGGAGAAACTACCCAAAATATTATAATCAATAAAAAAGATACTGTATCGGTAAAAACGTACAATATCTTTGGCTGTGAGTCTAAAATTTCAGAAAAAGTAATAGCACAAATTCACCCAGAGCAAGCCATTCCGATACTGATAAACGAAAGTAATCAAGAAATTTGCTATGGAGACAAAGCCAAATTAACAAGCCTTTCTGATCAAGCTATTAAATATATTTTCAAACAAATAAATCAACAAACAGACAGCCTTGGATTGTTTGAAAACAGCTATTCTGCAAGCATTACGGGTAATTATTTCATCAAAACGGAAGATATCAATAAATGTATTTCAGATAAATCAAACTTGGTTTCTATAGAAGTAAAACCCAAACTATCAAAGCCTACACTAAAAAAGCTTAATTTATTTAGTTTAGAAACATCTACCCTCGACAACAACATACAATACGAGTGGTACCGAGACAATGCACTTTTACCCAATGCCCTAAAACCAAGCCTAAAAATATTGAAAGAAGGCATTTATAAAGCACGTACATCGGTTTACTATTCGCCTGCCAAAACGCTCACACAAAACCTAACTTGCTTTTCGGAATATTCTGATACGTTAAATTTCAAATTTGACCCCAACTTTAATGGCATCAGCATCAGTCCGAATCCAAGCAAAACAGGTATTTTTACTTTAGAAACAAAAGAAACTTTAATAGGTGGAAAAATCACTATCTACGATTTAAACGGAAGAATATTAAAGGAATTTGTAATTAGTGAGCCTTACGAAAGGTTTGAATTAGATCTTAGACAAGAAAAAAACACTACTTATTTATTGACTTTCAAAAATGAAATGTTAGAAAAAACATTAAGATTGATAGTAAGTAACACGTTTTAAACAATACACAAAATTAGAATATGACAAAAATCTTAAAATACCTTTATACAGCTTGGGCAGTGTTTTGGGTAATATTTATTTTCTTACTGATTTTCCCTATCACTTTTATCTGTTTACAAAAAGAACAATGGAAACCATATGCACATTATTTGAATAGAGTTTGGGGAAAAATATATTTTTTCATGATAGGGATTCCGCTCGAAATAGAATACAAACAACAGCTCGATTCAAACAAAGCTTATGTTTTTTGTTTCAATCATTTTTCGTACATAGACATTGCTGTATTCGGAATGGTGATAAAAAACTACACCGCTTTTGTAGGTAAAAGCGACCTCAAAGGCATTCCACTTTTTGGATATATGTTTGCCAAACTGCATATACAAGTAGATAGAAGCAATAAAAATAGTCGTATAAAATCGCTCTCAAAGTCCATAAAAGCCCTTCAAAATGGCAGAAGCATAGCCATTGCTCCAGAAGGAGGAATAAAATACAAAAACTTTCCAACCATGCACACACCGCTCAAAGACGGGGCTTTTGCGATGGCTATTCAACAACAAGTACCCATAGTGCCTATCAGCTACCTCAACAACCACGAAATATTGGATAGCAACAAAATGCTGAATCGGAAACCGATAAAAGTAATCGTACATGAAGCTATTTCTACCCAAGGTATGACAAACGATGATTTAGAAACACTAAAAGCACAGACGCTTGAAGTGATACAAACGGCACTCAATCAAGCACATAAACATCAAGCTAAAGCTGTAATACTTTAAAAATGAGACTATTAATTGTATTTTTTTCGATACTAACAATATTAGCTACAGGCTGTAGAAACAAAAACAAAAACGCCGTTTTTCAGCCCAAACCCAAAGGCTACAACAGAATAGACCTTCCTACTCACGAATACCGGCTTTTGGAAGAAGACCACCCTTATACTTTCGAAGTTTCTAAATATGCGGTGGTAAAAAAAGATTCTGTTTCGTGGGCAGAACCGCATTGGATTTATGTGTATTATCCACAATTTGAAGCGATGATTCAGTTTACTTACAAACCGCTCAACAATGATAAAAAAAAACTGAGTAAATTGATTGACGATGCTTACAAATTGGCAGCCAAACACAATATAAAAGCGTATTCTATCCAAGAAAAAATGATAGAAATGCCCAATAATCTAAAAGCAAATTTGATAAAACTAGAAGGCGAAGTGCCTAGTTATTTGCAATTTTATACCACAGACTCTACCAAACATTACCTTAGAGGTGCTGTATATTTCAATACTGCTCTTAAAAGTGATTCACTGAAACCAGTAATCGACTACCTCAACAAAGACGTTATACATTTATTGAATACCTTGAAATGGAAATAATTATCAATAAAATCATACTGAAATGAGCAAACAAATTTTCATCAATTTGCCTGTAAAAAACATTGAACTATCAATGGAATTTTACACAGCATTGGGTTTTAGCAACAACCCACAATTTTCTGACGAAACAGCCAAATGTATGGTTTGGTCTGAAAACATCATGCTTATGATAATGAGTCATGACAAATTTGCAAGCTTTGCTACCAAACCCATCGCAGATACTAAGTCTCATATAGCAGGTTTGTTTTCGCTTTCGGTACAAAGCACGCTGGAAATGAATCAAATTATGGAAAATGGTTTAGCAAAAGGTGGTATTGAACCTCACGAAATGAGAGACTTTGGTTTTATGCAACAACGCACAATAGAAGACTACGACGGTCATAGTTGGGAAATTTTCTTTATGGATATGAGCCAATTTCCTTCAGAATAAAATAACAAATACTACGCTTAAAAAAACTGCCATCAAATATTGGCAGTTTTTTTTGGAATTAAATTTAGGACAAAATAGGATTCAAGAAAAAGATAAGCCGAATATTTCCCGAAAAAGAAATACTCATATTATAAGAAAAATTATAATTTTAACAAAATAAAATCAATTTCTGTAAATAATATTTTTTTTACAGAAAATCAATAAATTTCCTACTCTTGCTAAAAATCAATTCAATTTGCCTTTAAAAGAAGCTACTATTTTTATTTATTCTAAATAATTTGAATTTTTATTTGTAATTAATCTAAATAGAATTAATTTTGTGTATCAAAAAATAAAATTAAACTCAAAATGAAACACAAAATAATACTACTTTCATTACTTTGCATAAACCTAGCATCATGTAAAGATGATGTGAAAGATATCATCACTACCATAAACGAAGATTTACCCGCTTTAGAAATTCCTGCAAAATACGATACCACTACTTTTGCAGCCAATACTACGGATATTTATGCATTAAGGACTAACCTAAAAGGTATTTTAGACAGCCTTAACAAAGGAAGAACAAAAAACAACAGACAAGTAGCTACAGAAATGAGAGCCCTTTTCGAAAAAGGTACTCCAAGCTTATCAGGTATAACTAATCCAGTTTTCAAAAACGAAATACTCGATTTATTCACTAAAAATGAATTGGCTTACCAAAACACACAAGCTTTTGACCCCACTAAAACTCCAGCTGAAAATGGAAACGGTGGTATTTTTAACGGTTATTTGCTAGACGAAAATGGTATAGAATTTAAAGAAGCTACAGAAAAACAATTATTTTCTTGGTCAATGTACCGTTATGCAGAAGAATTATTGACTAAAAACCTCAATCAGGCAAGCATAGACAAAGCAATTGCACTATTTGGTGCCAATGCAAATTTCCCAAATACCAATGTTGCAAGTGCTACAGTACCTAAACCAGATTTATTTTTGGCAAGATATGTAGCTCAACGCAGTTTGGCTGAAAGTGGATTGTACATTGATATCAAAAAAGGTTTTATTAAACTACAAGCTGCAGTAAAAGCGGGTGAAAAGTACAAAAAAATACAAGAAGAAACCGTAACTAACATTCTAAGAAACTGGGAAAAAGGTGCTGCTGCTACTGCTATATTTTATTTAATAAGTGTAGAAACAAATTTAATGACAACAGATCAAACAAAAAAAACAGGTCTTATCCACAACTTTAATGAAGGAATATTCATCATAAAAAGTTGGAAAGGCTTACAAAACAAACAAATCACCGATGCTCAAGTAGATGAATTGTTAGCTTTGCTATATATGCCAAATAATGAAAAACCAGCACTTTATAAAGTAACAGTTCCTGCAAACGATACAGAATCAATTGCCAAAATAAAATCTGCAAAAAATAGGTTAAAAGAAATTTATGGTTTTAGCGATGATGACATGAAAGCTTTTGCAATAAATAGAATAACCGTTAGATAAAAAAAGCCCTGAATTGATTTCAGGAAGCATACAAAATGAAAAAAATATTTTTATTAAGCTGTAGTATATTGTTTTTGGCTAAATGTAGTTCAGAAGAAAAAGCAACTCCACAAATTGTTGCAAATAAATCGGAAATAGTAAAAACCTATTCAAAAATAGTTTTAGCTAGCTACTCAGATGCCTTAGAACAAGCACAAAAGCTAAATCAAGAAATAGCAACTTTCACTGCAAATCCTTCTGCTGCTGGCTTAGAAAAATGCAAACAAGCTTGGCTAAATGCAAGACCATCTTATCTTCAAACAGAGGCTTACAGATTTTATAGTGGACCAATAGACAACGACTCTACCGGTGTAGAAGGACTTTTAAATGCCTGGCCACTAGATGAAGCCTATATCGATTATACTAAAAACAATAGTTATATAATTGAAACCGGTGTAATAAATGACAGCTTGAATTATCCATCTATAACGAGTGATTTTTTAGTAAAGGATAATGAACTAAATGGCGAAACAGACGTAAAAGTAGGCTATCACGCTATAGAATTTTTGCTTTGGGGACAAGACGAGTCAAAAACTGGACCTGGCAACAGACCATATACAGACTATCTCATTGCCAGCAATAAAAATGCCTTCAGAAGAGCTACTTATTTGAAAGTAGTAAGCAATTTGTTAGTTGAAAGCCTACAACAGGTAAAACAACAATGGGAAACAAGCAGTAACTTCAGAAAAGAGTTTGAAAAAGAAAGCAACACAGATGCATCTATCATCAATATTCTTATTGGTTTAGGAAAACTTAGCAAAGGTGAATTAGCTGGAGAACGCTTGGGAGCAACACTAGCAAACAAATCACAAGAAGACGAGCATTCTTGTTTTTCTGATAATACCCATAACGATTTCATCTACAATCAAAAAGGTATAAATAATGTTTTTGTAGGAAGCTATACCATGACAAATGGCACAAAAATTGAAGGATATAGTTTTAGTGAATATTTGAAAAATACAAAAATCAGTGCTTTCAATGAAACAGTTTTAAAACTAAACAAAAGTACAGATGCAATAAAAAATATTCCTGTACCATTTGATTTAGCCATTGAAAGTGCAACTGGGCAACAAAAAATAACAGAAGCAATAGCATCACTAAAAGAACAGTCAAACCAAATAGTGCAAATTGCTAAAGAAATGGGATATACATTAATAGTACCAGAAAAAAATTAATTTAATATTAAAATAAGCATCAAAATACACCAATTAATTTGCATAGCATCGTTATTGTTTACATTTTCTTGTAAAAATAACGATGCATTAATGCCTATACCTCCAAATGAAGATGAATTATTAGGGGGCAAAAGCGCTACTGTTTTTGACCAAACAGAAAACGCTTTAGGCAATCCAATCCATAACCTCACTGATGCTGATTTAATCAGATTTTCAGCTGGCAATTCACTTAATAGAAACAACTGGACAACTGCACCAGCTTCTGCAAACGGAAGAGATGGGTTAGGCCCATTATTCAACGGACAGTCATGCTCGGCTTGTCATCTAAAAGATGGAAAAAGCAATCCTTTTACCAGCGAAACAAAACCTAGCCATGCTTTACTTTTCAGACTTTCGAGCCCATTCAGTGGCTTACACAACGAACCCGTAGACGACCCTAATTATGGTGGACAATTCAACCACAAAGCCATAGTGAGCC
>JAGNSI010000141.1 GCA_017988135.1 Pseudarcicella sp. | reverse complement strand
TGTCTTTGTTGTACGGCATTACAGGTTCTTTAGTATATATTTCTCCCGAATTTAGCAGAGGATTGGCAGCGGTAAAACCAGTGGTTAGCACTATTGCTATCATACTTTCTTTGGCTGGATTTCTATTTAAATTATCTCTTGCTCCATTTCACATCTGGACACCCGATGTATATCAAACTGCACCTACACCTATAGTTTCTTTCTTTTCGATAGCTCCCAAAATAGGTGTTTTTTTAGTTTTAATGCGTTTTGTTGAAAGTATAAACATTGACATACAATATATATTGATTTTCATAGCCATAGCAACCATTACAGTTGGTAATTTTTCTGCAATTTGGCAACAAAATACCAAACGACTTTTGGCATATTCATCGATTGCTCATGCTGGATTTATGCTTGTAGGAATCATAGCTTCATCAAAAGCTGGAAGTGAAGCGATGTTTTTTTACATTACTACTTATTTGTTTGCCAATTTTGCCGCTTTCTATTTAATTGATTTAGCCGAATCAAATAGTTCTGAAAAAAATGATTTTAGTAGCATTGAATTACTCAAAGGATTGGGATTGAAAAATCCTTTTTATGGCATAACAATGGTTTTTGTGATGATTTCGTTGGCTGGTCTTCCACCAACGATTGGCTTTATTGCCAAACTAAACATTTTCTCGTCGCTTTGGGAAACAGCTCAACGAAGCAATCAAACAGCTTTGACAACACTATTTATTTTTGGATTGATGAATACGGCTGTTGCTTTGTTTTACTATTTAAAAATCCCCTATTATTTATTCTTCAAAAAAGCAAACTCAGACTCAACATTTAAACTTTCTTTGGGTCAAAAAATAGTTTTAATGCTATTTATATTACCGCTAATTGCTTTAATGTTTAGCCCAAATTCACTTTTGGATTTAATAAATGCGTTATAAAGACTATTTGATTTGTAATAATCCTTTTTGATTTTCAAATATATCAACCAAAACAGCTCTTTCGAGTGTACCACTATTGGGCTGATGAAAAACCAACTTTTGTTTCCCATCAAAGGTTTTAAAAAACATACCATGCCCTCCGTTTGCTTTCACTAATGGTTCTTTTATTTGCTTCCATGGACCAAATAATGATCCATTTTTAGATAATGCCATACCAATGGCGTATTTATCGACTCCAAAACTTGACCATATCATCACCAACTCTTTCTTTTTGTTTTTATAAAAAAATGGACCGTCGGTTACCAAACCTTTATAAGATTTCATCCCTAGAGCTTCCATATTTCTGACCCAGCTCGCTTCTGAGGCAGAAAATAATTTTTTAGGCTTCCCAATAGTTGCTGACAAATCATTTTTCAAAGCTACTAAATCTATTGTACCATCTGAAATTTGTGCCCATTCATGGCAGAATACCAAATAGGGCTTACCTTTTTCTATGAAAAGCGTGCCGTCAAGAGACATCCAATCTTGTGGCGTATGGCTTTTGTTTTCAAAAGCCTTGAAAGGACCAGTGGGCGAATCTGCATAAAAAATCTGAGTGCCTCTTTTCCATTGTGGCTGATTGGTAATTGAATCGTTTTCTGGCTTAATCTTGTCTTCCGAAGTCAATGTCACAAACATATAATACTTTTGGTTGTGGTAATGTACCTCTGGTGCCCATACCGATTTTTGAGCCCAAAAATCTTGAGGCAATTCTAATACCGTTTTGGGTCCTTTCCAATTTTTCAGGTCTTTGCTTTCGTACATTTCAACGCCTTTTTGAGGTCCATCTATACGATTGGCTATTTGTACATACAAATGATATTTTTTGGTTTTTTTATCCGCATAAATAAATGGATCCCTTACTCTAATTTCTGACAACTTGTATGATTTTTGAGCAATATTTTCTAATGAAAATAAAGTCAAAACCAAGAATAAACATATTTTTCGCATCTTAATAGTGGCTTGTTTTTTTATATAAATACTATTCTTTGAAAGCTTTTTCTGTATTTCCTTTTAATAAAATTTTTCCAGATTTAGCTTCCCAATTGGCTATAATTGAATGATCTTTTTGGGCATTTTGCAGTAATGCTGGCATATTCACAAATCCTACTCTGTTAAACAATGCAGGATAGTATTGACTATCGTAAGTTTTGGCATATTTTTCCCAAAACAATATAGCTTTATCGATATTTTCTAAGGAAAGGCTTTGGTATTTTTTGTCTGCTGTTTTTTCATATAATGCCAAATAGCAAGCTGCTCTAATTTTAAATGAATAATATTTGCCTATTTCGGCAAAAGCTCGAATGTCTCCCAATAGTTGGTCTATTTCTTTACTAGATTTAGATTTGGGTGGTGACATTTTTTTCAATTCATCAAAAGCTATTTGAGAAAAGTAAGCTAAACTATCTGCCACCTGTATTGGACTAATGAGCGAGTCTTTTTGGTTATTCAAAAAGTTTTTTGACCAAGTTACGATATTTTGAATATGACTACCCGGCATCGGGGCTCGTTCAGCAAAATCTTTTACCGTATAAAAACCTTTTACGGTAGGATGACTAACATTAGCTTCAGGAAACCATTTCATATCTATATCTCCCCAAATAAATCGTGTTATCCACGGAAATACCATAGAAGAAGATTCCCAAGCTTTTAATAAAGGTTTGATAGGAGTTTGAGGAAAACGCTGATTGACTGTTTGTGTAAAAAGCTCATCTTTTAAAGTTGGGTCATAGGTAAGTCTACCCCAAAGCATCATCATGTACCATTGTTTTTGAATTACGCTTTGTTTTTCTGAGGTTTTATACCTGCTCAAATAGTCTACACCCAAGCAATAGCCATCTGCTCCCATATAATAGCCTGCTACTTTTTCGGGCGAAGGAATATTTTTCACAAATTGCCTAGCGAAGTTTATATTTCCCCATCTGAAGCTATAAATATCGTCATTTCTAATGGTTAGCCAAGTTTTGGTTTGTTGTGAAAGCCAAGGCATAGCTGGTCGCACAAATGGCGGTTCTGTGATAGCATACATATGAGCAACAGCATATTTCAAGCTCACCTCTAGCTTGCAAGGAAGATTTTTGAAAGCGTCTTTGATTTCGCCAAGAGATGCCCAATGAAAGCGATGAATTAACGTAAAATCTCTATTCGGCGTTTCTTTTAGCCCATCTCTTATACCCTCTCCGTAGGTTTTCCACAACCATTTTTCATTGCTATTTTCATCCTTTCTATTCTCCATATATTCGCCAGCCGTGATACCAATTCCAGCTAGTAATGGATAAGTTTTTATAGTTTGGCGTACTGCAGCTCTAAAATAAGCTATGGTAGTATCATTGGTATTGCCTTTGGTGATGCCATGCTTGCCTTCAGCTCCATATACGAAAGTATTCCAAGTGAACCAATATACGGCAACTCCTCTGTCGTGAGCATATTGCATAACCTCTTGCCAAAACTTGATTTTTTCATCAATAGTGATTTTTTTCACTACTTCTATACTATCAAACAATTCTTTTTTACCTAAATCTTTACCATTACCTGAGTATTTGTCATCCAATTTTGCTTTGGTACGCCAGACATCATTGAGGGCTACGTCTGGAAATTCAGGCACTTTTACGATAGATGGAAATGGCTGTAAACTCCACAATGAAAGCACATTGTATCTATTTACAGCCATGTCGTCTAAATATTGTTTCCAGAAATTGATATCCCAAACCTCGGGTATATTTTTTTGAAAAGCATCGCTATTATCGGAATAACTTGGCGTGCGTAAATCTAAGGGAATATTGAATTTTATACCTCTCTTTTCTAAAAATGGTTTACCTTTCGCATTGCCAAGTCCTGTTAATTTTTGAGAAAGCTGCATACGTTCGGCAATTTCTAAACCACCGTACATGAGTCCATTATCGCCTCCAGCTTTTATAGTTACCGTATTTTTGATTTCATCTTGTGTAGTTTGATAGCACTGATCACACAAAGATGTATCTTTTTTATAAACTATTTTAGGTAGTGTTTTGCCTAAATATTTACCTGCTAATTGTATTTTTTTATTAGCAAAAAGTACTTGTGGCGAGATTTGAAGTTGAGCTAATGAAACTTTACTGAGTAGCAATAGCACAAGTATAAAATTCAATTTGTTCATTTTGTTTGAAAAATTTAATACCCAAATTTTATTTCAAATCTAATTATACACAGATTTTGGCAAAACTATTTTTTTAAAGGAATGCTTTGTGGTGTAAAGCTTGGACCATTAGATTTTACATTTCCATCTTTATCAAACCAAATGGGGTCTATCACCAAAAATGGCATTTGACCTGGCACTATTCCATGGCAAGAAAGCCATAATCGTCCATCTGGGCCTTTAAAAATTTCGTTATGTCCTACTTGGTCGAATGGGTTTTGTGGATTTCCTGTATAAGGCAAATCTCTTTTTTGGCACAATTCTTTATTTTGAGCACCATAGAAAGGTTCATCTTTAGACTGTTTCAACCAAGGTCCAGTGATTTTTTTTGCCGTTGCATATCCGATTTCATAACCTCTTGTCCAGCTCGAATAGAACAAATAATACGTACCATTACGTTTGATAACGTAAGCTCCTTCAATTCCTATTGCATCCCAGCTATGGTATTTTTTCACTTTAGGGATTAATCTACCGTCGTTATTAGGTGTTTTTACTATTTCACCTTTATCGTTATACTCATAGTCTACCTGACCTGGCAAAATAGCACTGGTAGGGTCTGTCAGAAATTTACCATTTTTTAAATCCATTTGAGCAAAACCAATTCCAAACTCTTTGCCTCTATTCCAAAAAGCCCATACTTTTTTATCTGAATCTTCAAAAAAAGTAAGGTCGTTGCCAACTCCCAATGGTTTTTCTTCAGTTACCACTTTGTACGGCCCTTCGATTTGGTCGGCTACGGCATAGCCAAAGTGCTGCCCTGTGAAACCCAAACTATCGTTGTTACAATTGAAAGTTGCATAATATTTACCCGCAATTTTCTGTATTTCGGGAGCCCAAAAACGTTTGTAATACCACTTTTTAGAACCTCCTTGTTTTACAATATATTTTACAAATTGCCAATTTTTAAGGTCTTTAGATTTATACAAAACTACACCTTTGTTTAAACCTCCTTTTTTTTCTTCTCTTTCCCAATGTGGATAAGAAGTAGCAGTCATGTACCACCAATTACCATCACGCAAAACTTGGCAGTCACGCACTCCATTGGTGTCTAATCCATTTTTAATAGGATTTTGATAGGTAAAAACAGTGGCTTTAGTTGTTTGAGAAAAAATGTTTGATTTCGTCACTAAAACGATTGCTAAAAGAAAAAAAAATCTTTTGAAAATTTGACTTAACATTATTTGAAATTTATATTATTGGTAAATTCTTTGTCTATTATAAAATAAGAGCTTGGCTCTGTTACTTTTATATTGTTTATAAAAAGTTTCTCGAAAGTAATATTTTGTACCAAATGACTGGCATCATGTCCCAAAATTAGACTTTTGATAGTTTGTTTTCCGTAATAACGAATATTTTTAAATGTCATGTTTTCAAGGCTACCTTTTTCGGGAAACCATTTACCCCAACGATTTGGGCGGGTAACAAGGTGAAATATACGCCAATTGGAATTATCGATGTTCAAATTTTCAAATACGAAATTGGATATCTTAGCTTTGCCTCCATGGATGGCACATATTACTGCCAAGTTTTCATTGTCCCAATGATGCTCTACCCTGATAATTTCATTGTTTTTGACAACTATATTCCCAAAATCATTGCTTCCGTTCCAACTAATCATGAAGGGTGCACCATTTTCCATTTGCCAAATTACATTGTTTTGAACAACGGTGTTGCTATTGTAAAGCTTGATAGCATCGTCATTTACTTTGAAAAAACAATTTTCTATTACTGAATTTTCTCCTGTTGAAGTGCCGTCTGTACTAAACCACCAGCCCATCATTTTTACATTTCGTATAACTTGATGGCTTCCCCCTGTAACTATCATATACCTTGGAGCATGAATAATGGTAATACCTTCTATGGTTGTGTTATTGGCATTTTTCAAGTTTATCATATGGTCGGCGG
>JAGNSI010000140.1 GCA_017988135.1 Pseudarcicella sp. | reverse complement strand
GCGTGAGCACCGTGGTACAGACATCATATTGCACGTAGCAGAAGATTCTTTAGAGTTTCTAGAAGAATATCGTTTAAAGCAAATCTTGGATAAATATTGTAAATTCTTACCCATAGAAATCGAATTCCAAGAAAAAAATATCAACAACCCGTCTCCTATTTGGACCAAACAACCCAACGAGCTAACGGATGAAGATTATTTAAAGTTTTATGATGAATTGTACCCATTCTCAGAAAAACCATTATTTTGGATTCACCTCAATGTAGACTATCCGTTTAACCTTACAGGAATATTGTACTTCCCAAAAGTAAAAAACGAACTGCAAATGCAGCGTGAAAAAATACAATTGTACAGTCGTCAAGTTTTCATTACAGACGAAGTAAAAGACGTTGTACCTGAATTCTTGATGCTTTTGCATGGCGTTATAGACTCACCAGACATTCCATTGAACGTATCACGTTCATTTTTGCAAGCAGACAGTAACGTAAAAAAAATAAACGCATACATAACTAAAAAAGTAGCCGACAAATTAGCTGAATTATTCAAAGCTGACAGAACTAATTTTGAAGAAAAATTCGACAACATCGGACTTTTTGTAAAATATGGAATGATTTCGGACGAAAAGTTCTATGACCGTGCCAAAGATTACTGCTTGTTACAAAACGTAGACGGCAAATTTTTCACCCTCAACGAATACGCCGAAACTGTAGCAGATAACCAAAAAGATAAAGACGGAAACACAGTATACCTTTATGCTACCGCACCGAACAGTCAAGATGGTTTCATTCAATCTGCCCAAAAACGTGGATATGATGTTCTAAAACTAGACACCGTTTTAGACAGTCATTTTATCAATCAGCTCGAACAAAAACTAGAAAAAACTAGCCTCAAACGAGTAGATGCCGATACCATAGAAAAATTGATAGACAAAGGCATAGCACTAGATATGATATTGTCTGACAGCGAAAAAGAAACTATAAAATCTGTTTTCGAAAGCGTAATAAATGACAGCACAAAAGTAGTTGCATTAGAAGCAATGCCAGCAGACGAAATGCCAGCCATAATCACTCAAAACGAGTTTATGCGCAGAATGGCCGACATGTCTCGCAATGGTGGTGGTGGCATGAATATGTTTGGAAATATGCCTAACAACTACATAGTGTCTATCAACGGTAACAGCTCAAGCATACAAAAAATACTAAAAACAAGCGACCAAGAAGAGCAGAAAACCATAGCCAAACAAATATATGACCTAGCTATGCTATCACAAAATATGTTATTAGGAGCTGATCTTACAGCATTTATACAACGTACAGCTTTGGCTCTTTAATTCCAACAGCCAATCACTAAAAAAAGAGAAAGCCAATTGCTTTCTCTTTTTTTGTAAATTTGGTTAAATTTATTTTTGAATTAAAGTATAAAACACAAATCTTCCAGCTTCTAATATCCAATGCTATTTCAGATTCAAAAAATCCTCAAAAACTCGAACATTTGATTTATCTATCAATATAAATACAATAACTTTGTAAGATGGAAATACTCAGAGAACTTTTTGGCAACGACCTTGCCTCAGCAGCACTTACCATAGGCAATCTTGTTATTATTGAAAGCTTGCTTTCGGTAGACAATGCAGCCGTACTGGCAACAATGGTAATGGATTTACCCAAAGAACAACGCAACAAAGCCCTCAAATATGGCATATTTGGTGCCTATTTTTTTAGGTTCATTTGCTTGCTTTTGGCATCTTATTTAGTAAAAATATGGTGGCTAAAACCCATCGGTGGGCTTTATTTGCTTTATCTCGCTTACGATTATTTCAAATCTAAAAACACTAAAAACCAAGACGACGACACATTAGACAAAAACTCTAATTGGTTTTATAAAGCTACAATAGGTGCTTTGGGGTCTTTTTGGGCAACCGTAGCACTGGTTGAGGTAATGGATTTAGCCTTTTCTATAGACAATGTATTTGCTGCAGTTGCCTTTACAGACAACATGAACCTTATTTATGTAGGTGTATTTATAGGCATATTGGCCATGCGATTTGTAGCACAAACTTTTGTAACGCTCATGGAAAAGTTTCCATTTCTAGAAACCATCGCTTTTATAGTGATAGCCATCTTGGGGCTTAAACTTACCGCATCGCTACTTACCCATTACTTGCCAGAAAGTGTAGCTTCAAAGTTTTTAGAAAGCGAAAGAGCAGACATGATTATTTCTATAATCACCGTTTTACTTTTTGGTTTACCTATACTTTCGGCTTACTTCTTAGGTTTTCCTAAAAGTGAAAAAAAATAATTCGACTTAAATGACAATACCCAAATATTATTTCAAAATTATTTGGGTAAATTGGCTCTTTGAATATTTCAGAAACAAAGCGCAAAACTAATAATTATTACCCAAATTTAAGTTGGTATTTTTTTTTAAGCATTTTACCTAATTTTGACAGACAATAATATGAGTTTAAAACAGACAATAAGTATTGACGATTTTGGAGGCAAAGCCTTTCAAATTAGACTTATTGAAGGTATTGAGGAGAAAGCTGTCGTTACACATTATCTGCACAATTACAAAATGGTGTAAAAAAAAACTATGAAAATGATGCAATTTCAACTCTAAAAAAATTTGTTGAATACAAACAAGAAGAACAAGAATTATCAATAGTTGCAGAAGATGCTTTGCAACAACTACTTTTTGAAGTTGAAAATGTTCCATTTCCAACACCTGAAAATTATAGTTTTAAATTTATAGATTTATTCGCTGGCATTGGTGGATTTCGTTTGGCTTTACAAAACGTTGGTGGAAAGTGTGTATTTACAAGTGAGTGGAATAATGAAGCTCAAAAAACATATAGAGAAAACTTTGGAGAAATTCCATTTGGCGACATAACCAAAGAGCGAAACAAAAATTATATCCCTGACAAATTTGACGTTTTGTGTGCAGGTTTTCCATGTCAAGCTTTTTCAATTGCAGGTTATCAAAAAGGATTTGCAGACACAAGAGGAACTTTGTTTTTTGACATTGAACAAATAATTGTAAAACACAAACCAAAGGTTGTGTTTTTAGAAAATGTAAAAAATTTAGTTTCTCACGATAAAGGAAATACGTTTAAAACAATTATTGAAACGCTTGAAATAAAGCTTGGTTATAAAGTATTTCATAAAATATTAAATACAGCAACTCATTCAAATATTCCACAAAATCGTGAACGAATTTTTATTGTTGCATTTGACCCAAAACAAGTTAAAAACTTTGCAAAATTTGAGTTTCCTAAACCAATAAAACTTACTAAAACTATTCACGACTTTTTAGAAAAAGGTAAACAAGACGACATTTATTACTATAAGAAAGACCACCAATATTATGCAGAACTTGAAAAATCAATGACTTCAAAAGATACCGTTTATCAATGGCGTAGAGTTTATGCAAGAGAAAACAAAAGTAATCATTGCCCAACTTTGACAGCCAATATGGGAACTGGTGGACATAATGTTCCATTAATAAAAGATGATTTTGGAATTAGAAAATTAACACCAAAAGAATGTTTTGCTTTTCAAGGTTATCCAACAGATAAATACATTTTACCAAAACTTGCAAATAGCAAACTTTATATGCAAGCAGGGAATTCAGTAACAACAACATTAATAGAGCGAATTGCAAACCAAATAATAAATATTTTATAATATGCAAATTCAAGATTTATCAAAATATAATTTTGAGGTTCAAACTAAAAATTTACCTATAAATATTTATGGCATTAGGATTTTAGATTTAGATAAAAATCAAAATCACGATATTGTAATTTCTCACAATGGATATTGCCCCAATATCTGTACAGAAAGAGAACAGTCTAATTATAACGATTATTTGAGTAATTTGGAAAGTTCAGTTTTAAGTGTATTTGAAAAAGGCACAAAAATTAAAAACTATACACGGCTATTTGAAGTAATGACAAATGAAAAAGGGGAATTATACCACCTATTAAAAAGTGTAGATTAATGAAATCATTTGCAGAAATAGATATTGAAAAAAACGGAGATTATTTAAAACTGCTTTCAGCAGTTTCAAAGTTATCGGGTTTATTCAGTGAGAGTTCTGTACCTTTCATTAATTATCGAGTTGCTGAAAATATTTTTTGTAGAAGTTTTGATGCAGGAAATTTATCACGTTCTGACACTGCTTTTGACGCAAATTATAATTCTGTTGGAGTTGGCTTAAAAACTTTTACAAGTAACACTAACAACAGTACAGAAAAAGTTGCTGAATTTAATTCACTTTCAAGAGTTTTAGTTGAACTTAAAGGCAAAGAATTGGCTATAAAATTGGGCGAATTTAGGAACGATAGAATAAATTTAGCGAACAGACTTTACAATATTGAAAGTTCGCTTTATCATATTGTAGCAAGAAAAGAGAAAGAACTTTTGCTTTACGAAACAGATTACAATACAATAGACATTGCAAATATTCATTCGGTAAAAGATAATAAAGCAAGTTTACAATTTGAGGACGGAAATAATTTTTATTCTTTCAATTACTCAAAAAGTACTCTTTTTAGAAAGTTCATTATTCCTCAAAATGCCTTTAGATTACCGATTGATATAATTGAAGACCCATATTCTTTGTTGCTTGAATTATTCGAGGAAAATAAAGATTTAAAAACAGCAACCGACAAACTTGTAAAAGGCGAAAATTATGTAATTTTGCCACTTTACGGTATTCAGATAAAAGAGAAATATATTTTTGAAAGAAGCGGTTTAAACCAATGGAACGCAAACGGAAGGAAAAGAGATTTTGGAGAAATTTATATTCCAATTCCTGCGGAATTGCATAGAAAATATCCAACTTTCTTTCCTAAAAGAGATGAAGATTTTAGTTTGCAAATTCCAACAGGAGAAATATTTTCTGCAAAAGTTTGTCAAGAAAATTCAAAAGCTTTAATGACAAATCCAAACAAAGCACTGTCTGACTGGCTTTTAAGAAAAGTTTTACAACTAAAAGAAGGAGAATTGGCGACAATGGAGAAATTAGACAAACTTGGTTTTGACAGTGTAATTATTACCAAGTCTGACATTCAAAATTTCAAAATCGACATCATGAAAACGAACACTTATAACGAATTTAACCAAGACGAAGAATGAGCACTTAATGAAAAAGAAGATTGGCGAAAATAATGTGAATCAGTGCAAAATTGTAGGTAACTACATCAAAATTATAAATTGCAAAATTGCATAACCATATTTCAGAAACAAAGCGCAAAATAGCATTGAATGTCATTCAATAACGATAAAGTAAAAATAGTATTCGGTCTGAAAATCAAACAATTGAGATTAGACCAAAAGCTCAGCCCAGCCGAAGTTTCACTACGGTCTGGGCTTTCTGTTTCCTATCTAAACGAAATAGAAAAAGGCAAAAAATATCCCAAAACAGATAAAATATTTGCTTTAGCTACCGCTCTAAATGTACAATACGACGAGCTGGTTTCGCTCAAGCTCAACCAAAAGCTAGAACCTATTACTGAGCTACTCAATACCAACTTATTGGCAGATTTACCTTTGCATATATTTGGTATTGAGCCAGTAGATTTTATAGAATTATTGTCTGACACTCCAACTCAGATAAGTGCTTTTATAAATATGTTGGCTGAAATCAGCAAAAACCATGGCATCAATAAAGTAGATTTTTATTATTCAGTATTGAGAGCGTACCAAGAAATGAACGATAACTATTTTGATAGTCTAGAAAAATCTGTAGAAAACTTTCGAAAGATATTCGAAATCAACAAAATAACCTCGCCAAACGCTACTTTGTTAGAAGATATTTTAACCAATTTTTACAGTATAAAAACAAAACATTTCCCCGAGCAACACCAAGAAATAGACAATCTAATTGCTGGATTTTCTGCCAAAAACAAAACACTCTTTATCAATCCCAAAGCTACAGAGGAAGAAAAAGCCTTTGTTTTTGCTCGTGAAATAGCTTTTTTGTTTTTACAATTAAAAGAAAGATCCTTTTCAGAGCCTGCTCTCGAAGTAAAATCTTTCAATCAAATATTAAACGACTATAAAGCAAGCTATTGGGC
>JAGNSI010000139.1 GCA_017988135.1 Pseudarcicella sp. | reverse complement strand
AATAATTAGCCATACTATCAAGATAATCTTTTGACAAATTAAGTTTCTCCTCTTTAATTATTTGATTTGGTGAAAAATCAAATTTTATAACTCTCTTACTTAAATCACAGGTAACTAAATGACCTACAGGATAAATCTTAACGCCAAATCCTTCTTTTACGAAATCATTCATGGTTTTCGTATCATTTTTACAAGACAAAAACAGCATGAGAATGAAAATTTTTATTGTATTTTTCATATATATATACACCTCTGGTTCAAGGCTGCGACTTGGACCATTTTTTGTTTCAGTTTGTAAAGAAACTTCTATATTAACCTTTGATTACCTCAAAAAACAAACAATTTTCATCTTCGTTTCTATCACTAAAGTCTCTATGATTAAAGTTACAAACTTTTAATGTTTTAGGTCTAAGTCACAGACTTAGACCAGTCGATTGCTTTTCCCTTTTTATTAAAATTTTCAAAGCAGAATTTTATACAAAATAAAACTTTGAAAAAAGTTCAAGTTTAAAACAGAAAAACAAGTATAAGCTTTAGAATTTTGAAAAAGTCTATTAAGATATATCTTAAATGGCAAATAATGAACAAATAATATTTTAGCCGTTTGACAAAAACAATTATTAAGGAAATTTATTTTTATCTTTGTTTTTTAGGGATGCATAGCATGACTTGACAAAAAACGCCATACAAATACTGTTTTTTTAAGAAATATAAAATCACAGTGCAGTTTATACATTAACATAGAAATATGAATCAAAATATTAGAGATAAGTACGAAATTGTAATTGGGTTGGAGGTACATGCACAACTTCAAACAGAAAGTAAAATATTCGCAGCAGATATCAACTCGTTTGGCAACGAAGCAAATACCAATATTTCACCCATCACATTGGGGCACCCTGGAACATTGCCCAAACTAAACAAAAAAGCTGTTGAATATGCTATAAAATTAGGCGTAGCAGTAGGCTCTACTATAAGCCAAGAACAGCAGTTTGACCGAAAAAATTATTTCTACCCCGACCTTCCAAAAGGTTATCAAATAACACAAGACAAAACACCTATATGTATGGGTGGTGGCGTAAAAGTACAATTGAGTACTGGCGAAAAAACAGTGAGATTTCACCATATTCACCTTGAAGAAGACGCAGGAAAATCGCTTCACCTCGAAAACGAAAAAGATAGCTTTATAGACTACAACAGAGCTGGCACGCCACTTGTAGAAATGGTAACACAACCAGAAATAAAATCAGCAGAAGAAGCCTTTCAGTTTCTTACCGAAGTACGTAAACTGGTAAGATACCTCGACATCTGCGATGGCAACATGGAAGAAGGTTCGCTGCGTTGCGACGTAAACATATCTGTGATGCCCGTGGGCAGTAAAGTATTTGGCACAAAGGTTGAAATAAAAAACATGAACTCTATTCGCAACGTACAACGTGCTATAGACTATGAAGTGCCACGCCAAATACAAATGGTTGAAAACAACGAAACCATCATTCAAGAAACCCGATCGTTTGATGCCGCCACTGGCAAAACTCATGGCATGCGTGAAAAAGAAACCATGAACGATTACCGATATTTTTCGGAACCAGACCTTACCCCGCTGATGATATCTGATGCATGGCTAAATAGTATTAAAGAAAATATGCCAGCATTGCCTTGGGAAATGTACCATAAATTTACCAACCAATATCAATTGCCAGAATACGATGCAAGTGTACTTACCGAAACCAAAGAAATAGCCCAATATTTTGAGGCTGTATGTCAATATAACAGTCATTATAAAGCAGCATCAAACTGGGTGATGGGCAGTGTAAAATCATATTTAAATGAACACAATATAGACATCAGTCAATTTGCAATCACTCCCGAAAAAATGGGGCAGCTGATAACCTTGGTAGATAACAATACAGTAAGTAATTCTGTAGCAGGGCAACGTATTTTTCCTGAAATGATGGTACATACCAACAAAACTCCGCTCGAAATAGCAACCGAAAATAATTTGATTCAAGAAAGCAATACAGACTCTTTACAAACGTTAATAGACGAAGTTTTGGCACAAAATACAGCTAAAGTAAAAGAATATAAAAGTGGCAAAAAAGGACTACTAGGGATGTTTATGGGAGAAATAATGAAAAAATCTGCTGGAACAGCAGACCCAAAAGCAACTACTATATTACTTCAAAAATCATTAGAAAAACAATAGTTTTATCACCAGAAAAAATGTTAAAAAAACATAGTTTAACCATCATTTATACTTTTCTTTTAGTTATAAATTTCGCTACTGCAAATTTTGCACAAACAGAAAACAAACGAAAATATACCATAGACGGAACAGTGAAAAATCCTGCTCCAAACAAAAAAGTATATTTGATGCTAAACAATGCACGAGGAATACCAACTATGGTAGATTCTAGCGTAGTAAAAACGCCAGAAAACAGCTTTCACCTCGAAGGAAATGTGGTAGAAGGAGGAGGATTTTACATAGTAAATTTCTTTAACCTTCCCAATAGCCAAAAAATATTAGCTATAATGGAAGGTGGTGAAAAAATAAACATTAAAGCAGATGGATATCAAGAAGCAAACAGAAATAGCTTTTTCGAAATCACTTCTACCAACTCCAAAAACATTCCATATTTCAACCAACTCATCAAAATAAACCAAAGCCTGCAAACCAAAGTTGAAAACTGGAATAAACAATACAAAACTGCCGAAGAAAACAAAGAAAAAGATTTAATGAAAAAAATCCAAGAAGACTTCAAGGCAGAGCAAGACAAAACAGTAAAAGAAATAAAAAATCTTTTACCCGAAATGGGCTCTAACCTTGTAGCACTTTGGGCAACCAATTTCTTAAACCCCGAAACAGACTTGGAGTCGCTAAAAGAAATAGCAGACCGCTTCAAGAAAGACAAACCCACCAATTATAACGCCATACCTTTTATAGAAAATGTAAAGCGTATGATAGGCGTAAAAATAGGGCTAGAAGCACCCGAAATCTCTATGAAAATGCCCAACGACAGTACATTAACACTTTCGTCGCTGAGAGGAAAATACATACTTATAGACTTTTGGGCTAGCTGGTGTGGACCTTGCCGAAAAGAAAACCCCAACGTAGTGAAAGTTTATAATAAATATAAAAACAAAAACTTCGACATCCTCAGCGTTAGCCTAGACCAAGACAAAAGTGCTTGGATAAGAGCCATACAAGCAGACAACTTAACTTGGAACCATGTATCTGACCTTCAACAGTGGAACTCAGCCGCTGCTGCCGCCTATGGTGTTAAGGGTATTCCTGCCACTTTTTTACTTGATAAAGAAGGAAAAGTAATAGCCATGAACCTGAGAGGAGAAGCACTAGAAAGCAAATTAGAAGAAATACTTGGTGCTGATAATCATTAAAAAAAGCTAGAAAATCATTACACAAAAAATTTCATTAAACACATTTCAAATAAAAAACTAAAGAAGAAAACAATGACACTTTCTAACATTTTCACAGAAGAAGTTGCCCAAGCAACTATCAACAGAATCAATACACTTCAAAAAAGCACAAGTGCAAATTGGGGTAAAATGAACGCAGGGCAAATGTTGGCACACTGCAACGTTACCTACGAAATGGTGTATGAAGACAAACACCCTAAGCCAAATTTCTTTTTAAAATTCATACTCAAAACATTTGTAAAACCAACTGTGGTAGGTCCAAAAGCTTATCCCAAAAGCTCTTCTACGGCACCTCAGTTTATAGTTAAAGAAGAAAAAGATTTTGATGCTGAAAAAAAACGATTGACAGATCATATTTTAAAAACACAACAATTAGGAGAAAACCACTTTCACAACAAAGAGTCACACTCTTTCGGTATGCTCACCAAAGACGAATGGAACAACCTTTTCTATAAACATTTAGACCATCACCTTACTCAATTTGGAGTTTAGAAATATAAGTTTCATACTATTACATCGCTAAGAGTAAAAGAAAGAACAATCTCTTTGCGATGTAAAAAAGATATTTTAACCTTCAAAATCTTGTGCAAAGTATTTAAAAAACAATGGTATAGTTTCTATTCCTTTGTAAAAATTAAACAAACCAAAATGTTCGTTGGGCGAATGTATAGCATCTGTATCTAAGCCAAAGCCCATCAAAACGGTTTTTAAGCCCAATTCTTTTTCAAACAATGCTACTATAGGAATACTACCACCACCACGGGTTGGAACGGGTTGTTTTCCGAATGTTTCGTGCAGGGCTTTTTCGGCAGAACGATAGGCCAACGAATCAGTAGGTGTTACATAAGGTTCACCACCATGGTGAGCTGTCACTTTAACCTTTACAGAATCAGGTGCAATACTTTCGAAATGTTGGGTAAACAAAGCTGTAATTTTATCAGAGCCTTGATTGGGAACCAATCGCATAGAGATTTTAGCCGAAGCTTTTGACGGCAATACGGTTTTCGCTCCCTCTCCTATATAGCCTCCCCAAATGCCATTTACATCTAAAGTAGGACGAATAGACGCTCTCTCGATAGTAGAATAACCCGTTTCTCCATGTACTTCAGCTATACCTAAGTCTGCTTTATAAACATTCAAATCAAAAGGTGTAAGTGCCATTGCAGCCCTTTCGTCGGTTGTAAGATCAACTACATCGTCATAAAAACCTGGAATATTTACTTTATTTTCTGCATCGTGCAAAGACGCTATCATGGCAGACAATACATTGATAGGATTGGCAACAGCTCCACCATATACTCCCGAATGTAAGTCTCTATTTGCCGCTACTACCTCTACTTCCAAATAGCTCAACCCACGCAAACCAACATCGATAGAAGGCGTGTCGTTGGCAATAATTGCCGTATCAGAAATCAAAATAACGTCTGCCTTTAACTTTTCTTTATTATTTTTTACAAAATCGCCTAGATTGTCAGAACCTACTTCTTCTTCTCCTTCTATCATAAACTTTACATTGCAAGGCAAATTTTCAGTTGCAATCATAGTTTCGAATGCCTTTAGATGCATATATACCTGCCCTTTATCGTCACATGCACCTCTTGCGTATATTTTGTCGTTTTTCACCACTGGTTCAAACGGTGGCGAATCCCAAAGCTCATAAGGGTCGGCAGGTTGTACATCGTAATGCCCATATACCAGTACCGTTGGCAGATTTTTATCTATTATTTTCTGAGCAAATACTATAGGATGCCCTTTTGTTTCGTGTATTTCTACAATGTCTACACCAGCTGTTTCAAACTGTTGGGCAATAAACGTTGCTGCTCTTCTCACTTCATTTGCCAAGCTAGGATCTGCACTTACAGATGGTATTTTCAACCATTCTATTAACTCTTTCAGAAACCTGTCTTTGTTTGCTTGAATATAATTTTTCATTTTTTTAGATTTAAAATTCCAATAACTTTTCAACAAATGCTTCGGGCGAATTGACTTTTACAAAATCATTCGCTTGGCTGGTAAATTTAAAATTCTGGTCATTCAATAAAGTAAGCATAGCGTGTTGCAGTTGCTGTACATCAAGTGGATCCACCACTTTACCCATATTAAAAGCCTGTATCTGATACCCTATCAGTCCATAATTTGACCCTACCATGGGCTTGTTGTATTTTGCAGCATTGCCCAATACACCCGATGACACATAAAAGTCTATGTAAGTGACCATTATCAAATCTGATTGCTGAAAAATGGCTTCCATTTCGGTATTATTCACAAATCTATCTATCACTATTGTTTGTAAGCCTGTGGCAAGTTGTGCTGCTTGCTGAAGTTGTTCTTTATAACTTTCAGCTACTGTACCTACAACCATCAAAGTAAGCGTTGATAAGGTTGAATGAGGCATTGCTTGAAGAGCTTCAATGATATTTAGTGCATTTTTTCGCTCATCTATTACGCCAAAAATTAATACTATTTTATGGTCAGAAGCTATGCCATATTGTTTTCTTATAGAAATAGTATTATCTACTGGACTCTGAAATATTGGGTCGGGCAACAGGTAAAACACAGGTTTATAGCGTTTGTTAAGCAAGGCTATGGTTTCTGTATCGTTAAAAACAAAAACTTTAGTAAGCTTATTATTTTTTAGCATATATCGC
>JAGNSI010000034.1 GCA_017988135.1 Pseudarcicella sp. | reverse complement strand
GCAGACCAAATTTCTGCAGATTTATTCTTTGATGTATCTTAAAAAGATTTTTTGGAAATTGAAAAATTTAAACCTTTTCAAAATTAGTTTTGCCTGAAATTTGAATTAATTTTGTATTTCTACAGCTTAAAAAAAAACAGTATTCGTAAAGAACCAAAGATTAAAATGGCAAAAAATTCTTTTAAAGATAGTACACCCGAAAACCATTCAAAACAACCAGCTGTTTCGTCAAAAAAAAGCAGCTGGAAATCATTTTTTTCTTTCAACAATGACCAATCTTTAAAAGGTATTATTTTCTCAAAACTCAAAAAATACACTTTATATTTCTTTTTGATAACAATAGCTTGGGCAACCGTACTTAAATATTTACCCATTTGGTTTACCCCAACCATGATTTCCAGAAAAATAGACGCTATAAGCGATGGCAAGCCTTCAAAATTATACAAAGATTGGGAACCGATGGAAAATATTTCACCTGAAGTTTCTTTGGCGGTAATGGCATCAGAAGACCAGCTTTTCCCAGAACATAAAGGATATGACTTCGGAGCGATGTCTGTAGCTTTCAAGAACAACTTAAAAGGAAAAAAAATAAAAGGTGCAAGTACTATTTCTCAACAAGTAGCAAAAAATGTTTTTTTGTGGCAAGGCAGAAGTTACGTCAGAAAAGTACTTGAAGTATATTTTACGTTTCTGATAGAAATCATTTGGGGTAAAGAACGTATTCTAGAAGTATATCTCAATGTAGCCGAAATGGGTGAACTTACTTTTGGTGTAGAAGCTGCTTCACTAAGATATTACGGTCATTCTGCCCAAAACATGAGTAGAGCTGAAGCTGCTAGAATAGCAGCTGTTTTACCAAGTCCACTTCGTTTTTCGATAAAAAACCCATCAAATTACATCATCAGACGAACCAATGCAATCAGCAAGCAAATGAGAAGACTGGGTGGGCAAAAATTTGTTAAAAAAATTACTTCAGATAAGTAAGTTCACCGTTTCGCCAATGCTCTATCATCGGAAACCAAACCGACTGAAACTCGGCATTGCGTTGTAGCTCATAATGATTATCTGAAAACTGATTCATACGCTTGAAAAAATTAAAAGATACCTGGTGTCCATTTCTTTGGTATGTCCATACCTCTTTCTCTTTAGACTTGGCTATCCTGAAGGGGTTTCCCATTATAATCCAAACCATCCCTTTGTCTGTTTTCCAGCCTTCCTTGTAGGTACTGTACATTTGATTGGCTTCTTCTACTCGCTTGTAATATTCTTTAATGGTTTGGCTTGCAGTAGTTACTTGAGCTATTGGCAAGTTCAACCAATATTTATCCAAAGTATTTTTATAATCTTTAGATTTTTTAAGATCATAATTTTCTGCATTGGTACTCATGTAAACCAAAGGTTTCAAAAGTTTTTCGGGATAAGTAATTCTAGGAAAACGCTCATCTACCGCCAAGGCACTTATCCCAAAATGATCGGATGAATCTCTCGAAAAATAAATTAAACCTTTACTTTTAAGTACAAAAGGCACGTTGGCTTGAACTTGAAATACACTGTCTACCGTCAATGTTTTGCTATTATTTTTTGACAAATAAGACATTGGAGACATGGCTTGTTCAAATTCATAAGCAAATACACTTCCTTTAAACTGCTGATTATCAGGTAACATACTTTTCAAAACTAAGGTATCGCCCCAAGCTACATAGTTATGAAGAACAGGAGAAAGACTTTGTCCATTTTTAGACCTAAATAATAAATAATTATCACTCAATAGTTTAGAATCTTGTTTAAAAACCATATCCGAACGCACTCTTTCTTTGGTAAGATTGTCTATTATTTCTGTAATAACTACGCCAGAATTTTGTAGGTTTGGTATTTTTAAAAAATCGAACCAAAGATCTACCCATTCGCCATTTTTATTCATATTGGCTTCATCGAGAGATACCGTTGGATTCAACAGTACCTTACCCATGGTGTAATCTGCATATACATTTACCAATAAAGAAACGTCGTTTTTAAACTGCGAAAGTGTAATATCTCTTCCTAAATGTACGCTCAAATATACCCTTACGTTTTTCCCATTATCCAAAAATTTACTCTTGGCAAAAAATCTTTGAGGTTCCAATGGAATATTTGAATGCGAAGCAGTCTTAGAAACAGTAGGTGATTTAGGTATAGAAGTGCAACCAACCAATACTGTAAACAACAATAAAGTATAAAGTAATATTTTTTTAGTCGAGAAAAAAAGCATGCCAATAGGGTTTAATTCTAATATATTCGATACACAAAGTAAGATATTTTTTCAATAGTTCCGAAAGGAATCTACTTATTTTTGCATAATTACAAACAAAAAAAGTAAATTTGGAATTATTTTTAATTCTTTTCAGAAAAAGACCAATTCTTATCATTGACATGTACAAAACCACAGAAATAGCATCTTCAGAAATCCTATCAGATAACCCCGTTCACCAGCGACTATTGTTTCCATACATGGAGGTAAGCAAAATGGTAAGTGGAAACGTATTAGAAATAGGATGTGGCACTGGAAGAGGTGTGGGTGTGCTAGCTCCTCATGTAAAACATTATACTGGGGTAGATAAAAACGAACCTTTGATGAATAAACTGAAGATCGAATACCCAAATTTCGAATTCATTGATATGTTTTTGCCCCCACTTAAAGGGCTACAAGACAATACTTTCGATTATGTGGTAACATTTCAGGTGATTGAACATATCGTACCCGATGAAGAATTTATTAAAGAAATATTCAGAGTACTGAAACCTGGAGGAAAACTTATACTTACTACGGTAAATAGAAAATACTCTTTATCCAGAAACCCATGGCATATCAGAGAATATTTGGCAGATGAACTTAAAAGTTTAATTTTAAAACACTTCCCTACCATCAAAACACAAGGAATACATGGTAATGAGAAAATGATGGCTTATTACGAAGAAAATAAAAAATCAGTTCAAAAAATCACTCGTTTTGATATTTTCAACCTTCAATATCGTTTGCCAAGATGGATGCTTCAAATCCCTTATGATATAGCTAATAGACTGAGTAGGAATATTATACAAAAAAAAGACAATCAACTTGTCAGCAACATCACTTACAAAGATTTTTATTTGACCGATGATGCACAAGAATGCCTTGATTTTTATTATATAGCTACAAAATAAACCCAAAATGGATTTTATCCCTTTCAATATAGCAGCATATGCTGAAAGTCATACTACCGAAGAAAATGAGCTATTAAAAGAACTCAACAGAACAACGCATGCCGAAATTTTACAACCAAGAATGCTTTCAGGGCATCTTCAAGGCAGGGTTTTGGCAATGTTTTCGGGAATGATAAAGCCTCAAAATATTCTCGAAATAGGCACTTACACAGGCTATTCGGCAATATGTTTGGCTGAAGGTTTGACTGAAAATGGAAAAATAATCACAATAGATATCAATGAAGAACTTGAAAAATTTACTTCTGATTTTTTCAATAAATCAAAATTTAACACCAAAATTGAGTACAAAATTGGCAATGCACTAGAAATAATACCAACTCTCACCGAAGAGTTTGATTTAGTTTTTATTGATGCAGACAAGGTAAATTATAGCAATTATTACGATTTGGTTTTTGAAAAAATAAAAATTGGAGGCTACATCATATCCGACAATGTGCTTTGGAGCGGTAAAGTAGCAGACGAATACTCAGAAAAAAAAATAGACAAAGACACTCTAAACATGATTGCTTTTAATAAAAAGTGCCATGATGACCCTCGTACAGAAAATGTTTTATTACCAATAAGAGATGGATTGATGATTTCAAAAGTTTTGTTTCACTAATAAAATTACAAAAAAATGATTTTTAGAATGTTTCGATTGACGGTATTTTGCATTTCATTCATTTGTTCACAAAAAGTCTTAGGGCAAAACAATTATGAATTTCCACGCCATTATGAATATGCAGGTGTAGCGTTAAACATTGAAGAACAAGCAAGAAAAATAATACAAAACGATATAAATAGCCTGATTGTAAATAAGAATTTCTTAAAAATGAAATTCGAAAAAATGAGCCTTTTCATGCCTATCGTTGAAAATATTTTACTAAAAAACAACGTTCCAAATGACTTTAAATACCTTATAGTACAAGAAAGTGGGATGAATGCAGATGTTGTATCTTCGTCAAATGCTGTAGGTTACTGGCAATTCAAAAAAGAATCAGGTGAAAAATTTGGACTCAGAATAGACCACAATATAGACGAACGCAAAAACCTACAAGCATCCACAAAAGCAGCCTGCAAATACCTCAAAAACAGCCAATTGACACTTAAAAACTGGATTTCTTCATTAGTATCTTACAGATTGGGTTTGGCTGGAGCAACAAAAAACATCGACCCTGATTGGAACAACAATAGCGATATCAATATCAAAGCATCTTCTGATTGGTATATACTTAGGTCTTTGGCGTATAAATTTGTTTTTAGCCAACCATTGCCAGATTTCCAAGCTAGTGGTAACAAACTAGTAGAATACAGTGAATCTGCTGGCAAAACTATTAAACAAATAGCCAAAGAAACGCAAACAGATGAAAATGATATAAAAAAATTAAATCCATGGTTGGTATCAGAAAATGTACCAAGCGATAAAGAATATATATTTACATTGCTTCAAAAAAATGGAGACTCTCTTTTAATATTTGAAGAAGAAAAAATAGATGAAAACGCTCTTTTTGTAAACAAAAAAGAAAAAAGCAAGATAGAACCTAATATAAAATCAGATAAAAAGAAAACCAGAATTATAGAAATAAAAACAGAAAGCAGTAAAGCTAAAAAAAAAAGTAAAGTATCACTGTTTGTTGATAGTGTAAATAAAGCAGAAATTGCAATACTTAAAGCTTATAATCAATCCCAAACTAGACCTAAAAACAACGAAAACAATGATTTATTTCTTCCAACAGGAGTAAGTAAGAGTTTTCAAAAAAAAACTACCAATCTAGATTCGCCATTTGCAAAACAAATTACACTTCAAAATAGCTCCAACAATACAGCTTTTTACGAAATAAGTGGTTTATTAGGAATTTTGGCAAAAGAAAATGATACGGTAAAGAGTTTAGCTCAAAAAGGCGGTATTAGCACACATGATTTTGTTATTTTCAATGAATTGAACAACGAAAATGATCTTGTTATTGAAAATCAAATCTATTTTTTAACTAAAAAAGGAAAAAAACATCATGCAAAAACTCACATCAGTTTGTCTGGACAAACTTTTTGGGATATAGCACAATGGTATGGAATAGAAGAAAAAACTTTGGCAAAAAACAACGAACATATCAGCCAAGGTTCAGAAATACCAACTGCAAGTAAAATTTTACTAAAAAAGAAAAACAAAACTATTTTTTAACTATAAGCTTTTGACCAACAGAAATCTTGTTTCCTTTAATTTTGTTTAGTTTTACCAATTCTTCAAGTTTTATCCCATAAATCTTAGCAATTCTAAATGTACTTTCACCTTTACGAACAGTATGTGTTTGACCAGCAGAAGGCTTTGAGCTCTTTTCAGTTTGGGCAATGTTAATATCTAATTTTACTTTATTTTCTCTAGTAGGAATTGACAACTTTTGACCTAAAGATATACTATTATTTTTTATCTTATTAGAAGAAATAATCTCATTTACACCTACTTTGTACTTTTTAGCTATACTAAACAACGTTTCTTTAGATTTCACTATATGGCTTAATGAAGCACTTTTTTCTTTTACTTCGGCAATAGCTTCTACTTTTTCATTTTTCTCCAACACAGGCTTTACTACTTCTTTTGGAGTTGCTGTAGCGATAGATTCTGTAGGCAAAGTACTACTGTCTTTGATTTTAAGTATCTGCCCAATTGATAGTTTTGTATCAATATCTAAACTATTCAGTGCAAAAATTTCGTTGCTGTTTACATTATATTTTTTAGAGATAGTTTCCAAGGTTTCATTTGGCAATATCTTGTGTAAAAGCATTTTTTTAACATCACTTTTTTTATTTTCAACAGCTTCTATCGTTTTATTTTCGCTTTCGGACTTTATTGATTCTGTATTTTTAATAGCAGAAGATGAGTTTGACATATTGGTATTACCTGGCGCATTATCTAGTGATGCATACACTTCTGGAACAGGTCTAATTTTAAGAATTTGACCTACTTTAATTTTGTCATATTGCCCTAATTTATTTAATTCATATAGCTCAGACATGGTAATAGCATATTTCTTAGATATACTAAAAAATGTTTCGTTCTGAAGAACCGTGTGACTTGTGGCATTTGCCAATTGTTCGGGTGTTTCTGTTGGAGAATTATCGTTTTCGTAAAGAATTTTTGAAATCTTATTGACTCTTTTATTTAAAAATTCATCTTCTTGAGTACCAGAATTTTCGCTTTTAGCAACTTCTTGTTTAGCAACTTGAGAAACTTCGATTTCTTTAGATTCTTTTATCTTCAAAATATCACCTACTTGAAGTTTATAATTACTTTCAAGGTTGTTCAGTGAATACAGTTCAGCCAAAGGAATTGAGTATTTTTTAGCGATACTAAACAAAGTTTCTTTGGGTAAAGCGATATGCTTATTATTGCTTGAAGAAGTATTTGAGCGTGATTCCTTACTTGTTTCATTGGTTTGTTGTACTATAGCATCTGGCGTTTCGTACACAAAAATAGGCTTTCTTGCCTTTTTAACTGGGCTTTCTACTACAGGCTCTTCTTTTAGGTAAATATCTGAGGCTGTTTTATTTTTTTCTATCACTTCCATGGGCCTGCCCATTATTGAAATTTTAGAATATTGAACGGTATCTGTACTTGCAAAAGAAGAATCTATTCCAGCTAAGTTCTTTTTATTAGATATATCTGTCAAAACCTCTATACTTTCATTTTCAGGACGTGTACTAAAAAGCCATAATCTTCTACCTTTAACTAGTCTTTGAGTACCAGAGATTCGGTTTTTCTTTTTGAGTTCATCTAAAATAATACCGTACATTTGAGAAACTTTCCAGAGTGTTTCAAAACCCAAAACAGTATGGTAAGGTACAACCGCACTTTTGTCTTTTTTGGCTAAATAATAGATTTCATTAGGAATAATTTTCTCATTTCCAATCAAATCATTATACTTCAAAAACTTAACCACCTGAACATTAGCTCTTTGAGAAATACTTTCCGGAGTATCTCCTATAATGGCTTTTATACCGTTTTTACCATTTATTTCATAAAAATCTGGTTCATTTGGAGCTACCAATAGACTTTGTTTTTTCAAAACAGGAAATCCTAAGTCAACCGAAAAGTCAATGGCTTTTTCAGAAAAGATTTCTTTAGATCTTTGTTTGGATAGCTCATCCAATTTAGCTGCATTTACAGGCAAATAAATCACATATTCTTTATCGTCAGGTATTGAGGTAGATTGCAACCAAACGTTATTTTTCTGAATTTCTTTTACTTCTACTGAAAGTTCTTTGGCAATTTCGTAAAAACTTTTACCTCTTATTCCTACATATTCATACAAAAAAAGTGATCTATTTTCTTTTACTTTAAAGTATTCTGGTTCTAAATAAGATTTGTATGCCAAAAAAGTAAGAATGTAGGGATCTGTTTTGCCATTGAGTTTAATATCTTTTTTGGCAGTCCATTCCGAATTGGCTTGTCTTCTTACACTACTCAAGCCTAAATTGTGAGAAAGTAAAGTGAGAGCCCAATTGTTAAGGATAAGATTATTTCTTTTTAATGACAAACATAATGCTTTGGTTGATGCAATAAGGTGTTTACGTTCATCAACTACTGCGTCTATTCTTAGTTCTGATTCAATGGCTTGTTCTTTTTTGAATAGCCAAAATCCTACACCCGAATTAGTGCCTGTAGCTTCAGCAATTAAACCGCTTTCCATTACAGCAAGGTACTTAAAGTCATCTGGTAAGCCTTCTTCTTCCAATACACGTTCTATAGTTGGAAAATAAAGTTGCATTTTGGGTAATACAGATGCTAAATAACTAGGATTGCTCGACAATTTGGTATATTCGGCTGCAATTTTATTTTGAGCGTCTTGATCTAAAACAATATTTATTTCTGCAATATTTGTTTCAGAACTGAGTTGTTGGGCAAATAATATTGCACCGTTATTTAAAACAATATACAGTAAAAATAATATACTTTTCTTCATAAATTAATATCATGTACACCTAATTAGGCAATGTAAATCTAACAAAAACATCTCTTAAAGCACTATAAACCAACAAATAATAAAAAAAAATTCATGATTAATATTGTGTAAAACCAATAAAAGAAGCTTGTTGTATTTTGGATAAAATGTTTTTAAATAACACATTACAATTTAAGTGCCAGTAATGATTTACACAAAAAATAAAAACTTACAATTGTACTATAGAAAGGCTTTATTCGATAAAATTACTCCTGTAACAAACATGTAACGATAGTACTTTTGTAAATATTGCCTTGATTAATGTTATTTTTTATTCGTTTTGAAATGCATTAAAAAGCACTTTTTTATCGTCAAAATCATGTTTTATTCCTAATATATCCTGATAGGTTTCGTGTCCTTTTCCTGCTACCAATATAATATCTCTTGGCTGTGCCAAATTGTTTACTGCAAAATAGATAGCTTCTTTTCTATCAATTATGGTAAGTGTTTTTTTTATATCAACTATAGATACCCCTTTTTTCATTTGTCTCAAAATTTCTTCGGGGTCTTCATTTCTTGGATTATCTGAAGTAAGTATCACTTTATCAGACATTTCGCTGGCTATTTTTGCCATTATTGGTCGTTTGCTTGTGTCTCTATTTCCACCACACCCTACAACAGTGATTATTTGCTGGTCTCCTTCTTTTATTTCTTGAATGGTTTTTAATACATTTTCTAAAGCATCGGGCGTGTGTGCATAATCCACAATTCCTACTTTTTGATTTTTGGCAGAAACTATTTGTTCAAATCTGCCTGGTGCTGTTTTCAATGCTGACATTTGCAGTAGAACTTCTTCTGGGTTTTCTCCCAATAAAATTGCTGCTCCAAATATTGCCATTAGATTATAAGCATTGAATGTACCTATCAGCTGAAAATGAACTTCATGGTTGTTTATTTCCATTTGTAAACCATAAATAGTATCTTCTATCACTTTACCCTTTACGGTAGCTAATGTTTCTAGAGAATAGGTGTTTATTTGTGCTTTGGTATTTTGCACCATTACTCGTCCTCTTCTGTCATCAATATTTACTAATGCAAAGGCTGTAGCAGGAAGTGCATCAAAAAAACCTTTTTTGGCGTTGATATAGTTGGCAAATGTTTCATGAAAATCTAAATGATCGTGGGTAATATTAGAAAAAATTGCCCCTTTAAAACATACACCAGCAATTCTTTTTTGAACTACTGCATGCGAACTTACTTCCATAAAAACATGTGTACAGCCATCTTCTACCATTTTAGCCAAAAGATTATTTAGACTTATGGCATCAGGAGTAGTGTGAGTTGAAGGAATTATGGTATCTGCTATTTGGTTTTGGACGGTTGAAATCAAACCACACCTATAGCCCAATTTGGTAAACAAATCAAAGAGCAACATTACAGTTGTGGTTTTTCCGTTTGTTCCAGTGATACCCACTAATTGTAATTTTTCGGAAGGTTTTCCGAAAAAATTATTTGCGATATAACCCAATGACTCTGCAGTATCTTCTACTTGAAGATAGGTAATATCTGCCTTCAAAACAGATGGTAATTCTTGGCACACTATGCAGGTAGCACCGAGTTCAATAGCTTTGGGAATATAGTCGTGTCCATTTACTTGAGTACCCACCAATGCAAAAAACATGGCATTAGATGATACTTTTCTAGAGTCTATCACTAGCTCACTTACAGATATTTGAGTATCTCCAATAGTTTTAAGCGTGGGAATTTGTTGTATCAATGAGTCTAAAACCTGCATTTTATGGTGATGTTTTGTTTTTCTAATTCAAAATTAAACTTATGTATTTATTTTTAGGACAAAGGCTATTGGCAACTAAACTTTGCTTTATCACTTTACCTATTCCTTTATAACTCACTTTAAAACCTTTATTTTCAAGGATATAAAGAGCGTCTCTCAGCGTCATTCCATTTAAATTTGGAATTTTATTTTTTGAAATTTGAACTTCTTTGAGTTCTATTTTATCTTTTTCGTTATTTGCCAAAAACCATCCTTCAGTTTCTGGCACTTGCTGTATTCCTAAACCACTGAATAATATTTTCATATCGTAGGCTGTAGTTACTACCTTTTGCTTGGCAAGTGGCGTAGGTGAAATACTGAGCGTATCGATGCTTTTGTGCATTTTTATATTACAAGCAAAAATTTTATCTGCAATTTCTTTAAAAACTGGTGCCGAAACTTGACTTGCATTCGTTAAATTACTCGCTCCAGCGGCGTTATCTATCATGACTACACAACTATATTTAGGTGAATCTGCTGGAAAGTATCCTATAAATGATGTTGTATATTTATCTTTTTGGTAACGACCATTTACTATTCTTACCGCTGTACCTGTTTTGCCTGCTATTTTGTATAAATCGTTTTTTACGTTATGTGCTGTACCTCTTTCTACAACGCCTTCAAGCATAGATTTTACATATTTGAGTGTTTTGGGCGAGCATATCATTTCTTTGTCTTTGCGTTGATTATCTGCAAAATCGTAAATAATATCATCTGCCTTTTTGGTGCATTTCACTATAATGGGCTGTATCCAATAGCCATCGTTGGCAATTGCGTTATAAAAAGTAAGCATTTGCAATGGAGTAACCATTTGTCCATAACCCACAGCATGCCAATACATCCCTGCTTTATCGCCTTTTTGAGGTCGTTTTATAACGGGAAGAGCATCTGGTCGAAGTTGAAAATTGAGCCTACGGTCAAGGTGAAATTTATGTAAATAATCGTAGTAAGCACTTTTATTTGAAGCAAAATATTTTTGCATAAGCCTCATTACTCCAACGTTTGAAGATGTTTCAAAAACCTCTTGGGCGGTCATAAAGCCATGTTTATGCCCACGTGAATCGCTGATAGATGCCGAACCAATGGTAAAAGTGCCATCTCCCGTATTTACCATCTCGGTTGGCTTGAGCCCTCCATTTTCCATCATCGCCATTATAGATGGTAGCTTAAAGATAGAACCAGGATCTGTACGTCCCAACACTGCATGATTGTAGCTTTCTACATATCCTGTAGATGAGGTGTACTTCCCGTTCGATTTAGACAAATTGGTCATTGCCTTTATTTCTCCTGTTTTCACATCCATTACTACAACACAACCTTTATCTGCATGGTAGCTTTGAAGTGCTTTCAACAATGAAGTTTCGGCAACATCTTGCATATTTACATTTAAAGTTGTTTGTATATCTAGACCAGCCACAGGATTATTTTCGCTATTGCCTTCGATGGGTCTCCAGCTTCCGCCACCTATTTTTTCGTAAATACCTTTGCTTGGCGTACCTGCCAACAGACTGTCGAAACTATTTTCTATTCCTACAGATTCTAAATCTTTTTTGTAGCCTATGGTTCTATAACCCATTTTCCCAAATGGTGTAAATCTTACATTTACTTTTTCGAATACCACTCCTCCTTTATATTTGCCATTTCTAAATATTGGCCAAGTTTTCATGAGTTTTAAATCTTGAAAATCGATCAGTTTTTTATTAAGAATAATGTAGTTCAAATTATCTTTTCGAGCATCGGTTATCATATCTTGGTATTGCTGCTTGTCTTTGTCTTTATAAAACCTTGACAAAAGCATACACAAAGAATCGATTCCTTCTTGATAAATTTTAATAGTTTTTTTGTTTCTTTTGCCTACCATAGGATCAAAACCTAACTTGTATTTGGGCAAAGATGTAGCCAATAGACTACCGTCGTCTGAATAAATATTGCCTCGTACAGCGGGAACTATTCGTTCTCTCACATAAGCTTTGGATGCTTTTTTTCTCCACTCGTTTCCTTCGACAACTTGCAACTTAAATATTCGCCACAAAATACCCAAGGTAAACAACAGAATAAATAAAAACATTATTCTGACCCTTATAATGATATCTTGCTTTATGTTCATTGATAAAAAATTTCGATTAAAAATTTAAAACAAAAAAAATACTATCCTAATCAATGATTAGCTTGGTAGGTGGAATTTTGTTTTCTTCTAAACCTAATGGGGTTACTTTTTTGATTATTTCCGATTGTTTACCTGATTTCATAAATGATGCTTTTTGAGTAGTGTAGTCGGCTCTTATTTCTTCCAACTCATTTTTTAGTGCATCTATTTGTCTTATCATTTTTTCTGCCTTTAGTGTAATAGCTATATAAATTATGATAAGAAAAGACAACCAAAGTATGTATTTGAACTGGTGAGCAGGAAAAACGCCTCCCCATATTTTATCCATATCAAATACACTATCAAAGACGCTGAATATTCCTTTTGCTGGTTTTGCTTTGGGTTTTACAGGATTCCGTGATACGTTTTTTGCCATTTTTTTTTTATTATCTGTAATGTTTAGTTCAAAGTGGCTATTCGTAATTTAGCACTTCTGGCTCTTGGGTTTTGTTTTGTTTCTTCTTCTGTAGCCTCTATGGGTTTTTTGGTGATGCTTTTGAGCGGTTTTATTTCATTACCAAACAAGTCTTTTTCTACTTCGCCATGAAATTTACCTTTTTTGATATAGTTTTTCACTAACCTATCTTCCAATGAATGAAAAGAAATAACACAAAGTCTACCATCTGGTTTTAGGATATCTTTTATTTGCTCCAACATTTCTTCAATCACCAATAATTCTTGATTAACTTCTATTCGAATTGCTTGAAAAACTTGTGCAAAATATTTAAATTCTCTAAACTTAGGAGCGTATTTTTCGATAATATCTTTGAGCTGTGCTGTGGTGTTTATTGGATTGTTCATTCTATTTTGAACTATTCCTTCTGCCAATGTTTTGGCATTATGCACTTCACCGTATTGCCCAAAAACCCTTTGTAGTTCGCTTGCAGAATATTCATTTATTAAATTTTTGGCAGAAAAACTGGCAGCTTGGTTCATACGCATATCCAATTCGCCATCGAAACGAATAGAAAATCCTCTTGTAGGTTCGTCTATTTGAAAAGAAGAAATACCCAAATCTGCCAATATACCGTCTACTTGTTTTATTCCATGCAAACGAAGGTATTTTTTAACATTCCTAAAGTTGGTTTCTACAAAGCAAAATCTATCGTCATTTAACAGATTAGCATTTTTTTTTGCATCTGTATCTTGGTCAAAACTAAACAACTTACCTTTTTCGCCAAGTGCATTCAAAATGGCTTTAGAATGCCCTCCCCCACCAAATGTAAGATCTACATACACACCAGACGGATTTATATTTAGCCCTTCTATACATTCAGCCAGCAAAACTGGCAAATGATAATCTTCTTTAATTTCCATTTATTTTCAAAAAATTCAAGACAACAAATGCCTTAGTACAAATTTAAGAATATTATAGAAATTAAGTTCATAAAAAAAGCAAAGAAAATAGCCGTAAAGAAATTTAAAATAAATAACCCTTTAAAACACAAAAATATCAATCAAAAGTCAATTTGGAACAATTTTTGCTATATTCAAATGTATAATTACTGTATTTTTTAGTATTAAATTTCTCAAAACAAATTGACAATTAAGTACAGTTTATATACAATTATTGAATTATTATTTATATATTAGCAGTCTTTTAAACAAGAATCAGTATAAACAATAAATTTTTTCCTAAAAATTTAACAATTATTATCATGAATAGTTCGACTAAAGGAATAGTATCATTTTTCAGTTTTGTGATTGCAGCATCACTTACAGGTTGTAATGCTGGAAGTAGCCAAATAAAAGACATGGAAGATCAAGTTAAAAGACTTGAAAGCCAAATTCAAAAAGAACGTCAAGATAATGCTGAATTAAGTAGCTTCCGTTTTACATTAGAAAGCCAGTATCGTCAAAAGGCTGAAGCTTACAACAAATGTCAAGAAGATAGCAAAGAAACATTAGAGTCGTTACGCCTTAAATACAATACTTTGGTAGACGATTTTTCAAAAATGCAAGTTTCTTACAAGTCTGTAAATGAAACTTACACACAAACTAAAAAATCAAACTCTGCTTTGATAAATTCTTTAGAAGAAAAAATTCGTTTAGCAGAAGCTTCGCCAGTAGTAACAGCAAAATCTAAAACTAAAACTACAACAAGCAAAAAGAAAAAGAAATAAGTATTATGAATATTTACAAAAAAAGGAAGATTTGAAAAAATCTTCCTTTTTTTGTACCTCAACTGAAATAATACAATCAAGATTTTTTCAAATCTTCCTTTTTTTGTACCTCAACTGAAATAATACAATCAAGATTTTTTCAAATCTTCCTTTTTTTGTACCTCAACTGAAATAATACAATCAAGATTTTTTCAAATCTTCCTTTTTTTTTGCACCTCAACTGAAATAATACAATCAAGATTTTTTCAAATCTTCCTTTTTTTGGTATTTCACTTTAAGTTTCTTAAAATTTCAAAACATTAAAACTTAGCATCTGCAGGTTTTACGTTCATTTTTATAATTTTCAACCATATCAACAATTTAATCACTGGATATGTAGGATCAAATTCAAACCATTTTGAAGCAAAATTGGTAGAATTAGGCAACTTATGATGATTATTTTGAAACAACTCCCCCATCATAAAAAAGTCCATTACCAAAGAATTTTTAGACCTATCATGATTATCATAATTTTGATAGCCATACTTATGCCCAGCCCAATTCACGATAGCTCCATGAACAGGCCCCATTAAAAAATGTACAGGCAATAAAAAGAAAAACGCCCAATGCATGTCAAAATATTTATAGGCTACGATATAAAAAACAGCGTACAAAACTCCCCAAGCCGTACGTGAAACCCAATGATCGCCTATGGTTTCAATAAGCTTTGAATATGGATAATTATGGTCAAATCTACCTTCTACCTTATAATCTAAATTCAATAAGGCATTGTACAAATTTTTGGTCTTCCACATCATACTGAAAATATTGGTAGAATAATGTGGCGAATGTGGATCTTTGGCTGTATCAGAAAAAGCATGATGCATACGATGCATAATAGCATAGGCTCTTGGACTTAAATATGACGAACCTTGTGAGATGTATGTAAGTAAATAAAAGAATTTCTCCCAATATTTGTTCATCAAAAACATTTTATGTGCACCGTATCTGTGCAAAAAAAATGTCTGTGTAAACAAAGATAAATACCAGTGTAAAATAAAAGCTGGAAGTACTAATTGCATGTTATGAATTGTTTTTTTTGTATGAAATTATTTTATAAAATTAACGATAAAATCATTAGAAATGTTTCTTGAAATTCAAAAAAACAAGTATTTCTTAATATTTCGTCAATCCAAACATCAAAATATTTGCTCCCATTTTCAGTGCTTGTTGGCGAACTGCCTCTGGGTCATTATAAACACTTTGGTCTTCCCAACCATTGCCCAAGTCACACTCGTAGCTATAAAAACATATCAATTTACCTTCGTGTATCAAACCAAAACCTTGTGGTGCTTTGCCATCGTGCTGATGAACTTTGGGCAAACCGTTTGTGAATTGGTATTTCTGATGATAAATAGGATGACTATATGGAAGTTCTATAAAATTTAACTCTGGAAAAACTTTTTTCATTTCTCGTCTGATAAATTTATCCATACCATAGTTATCATCTATATGTAAAAAACCGCCTGCAAGTAAATATTTACGTAAATTTCTTGCTTCTGTGTCTGTAAACACTACATTTCCGTGACCCGTAAGATGTACAAAAGGATAAGTAAATAACTCTGGACTAGCAGGTTCTACTACATCTTCTTCAGGGAAAATATTGGCTTGTAAATTGGCATTGCAAAATTTTATCAAATTACCCAACGATGTTTTATTACAATACCAGTCGCCACCACCGCCATATTTCATTTTACCAATTTTGTAAGCATATTGAGCTTTCAATAAATTGGGTAACAAAAAGCAAATTGTTAATATCAATAAAATCTTTTTCATTTTTCTGTTTAATGTTTTACAAAATTATTTTTCAAAGAAAATGTATGGCAAGACACAACACAGGCTGTTTCTGTACGTAAACGACTGGTTCCTAAACTTACAGCCTGAAAACCATTTTGCTGACACAGTGTTATTTCTTCAGGGCTAAAATCGCCTTCTGGCCCTATCATAATCTGATAATTCTGAACCTTAGTATCTATTACCTCTAATAATTCTTTTCGTTCTGTTTCTTCCAAATGAGCTATAAACTTAACTGCATCTATAGTTGTATTTTGCTTTAAAAACATTGGCAATTTTTGCATTTCATTCAGCTTTGGCAAATAAGCTTTTTTAGATTGCTTCATTGCAGAAATTGCTATTTTTTCTATTCTTTGCAAGTTAATTTCTTTCCTTTCCGAATGTCTCGTTTGCACAAAACTAATTTCATCTATACCTATTTCTACACATTTTTCTACCATCCACTCCATTCTGTCCATATTTTTTGTAGGAGCCACTATTAGATGTACTTTATTTAGTTTTTCCTCAAAATGTTTTACTGTTTTTTTTACTCCTAGCTGGGTTCTTTTACCCGAAACTTGCAGTATTTCACATTCAAAAAAACCGCCAACACCATCTACAACATCAATAATATCGCCCACTTGTAAACGCAATACTTTTACACAATGTTTAGATTCTTCTTCAGAAAGCATTTTATCTTTTTCTATATCTGGCGAATAAAAAATGGGCATAATCTATAGATTTTTATATTATATTTTTTAAACAAATTTATCAGTATTTTCTTTAAAGATTACATTCAAATAATCTAAAAAAGGTTTCAAAACCTTGCAGTCGTTGGTTAGTATTGTAGCAAAATCTACTGAAAGTACTTCTTGATCTGTATAAGTTTTCATAAAAAACATTTGTTGCATTCTGATTAATTGTATCTCAGGATGCTCTTTATCGTATCCTTTAGGAGAAGTTTTCAAGCTTGAACCTTGTATATCCCCAAAAGTTTGTTTAAAAATTGGTTTTTGAATGATACTCTTAAGCTCTAATGCATTATAATCTATTTCTTGCCTTAGTTGTGCCAATTGCTGTGGCGAAGGTGCATAGGCTCCACCTCCCAAAAACGATTTGCCGTCAGGCTGAATGTGCAAATAATAATCCATTAAATTTGCCTTACGACCACCTTCAGAAAAACTCGCAGATAGCCATGTTTTATAAGGCGACTTATCTGCCGAAAAACGTACGTCTCTCGCTATTCTATAATTGCAATGTTTTATTTCTACACCGTACATATTTTCGAATTCGCCTATTCGTAAAATCATTTCTTGAATAAACTCTTCAAAATTATTTTTAGTCTGTTGATAGGCTATTTTATTGGCATGAAACCATTCTCTAGCATTATTTTGAGCTAATTTTCTGCAAAAATCAAGTGTATTTTCCGAAATTTTCATTCTAATTGTTTTGGGGTGTACATCCAAACATAAATCTACAACAATATTCTATCAGAATAAAAAATAAGTATGATAGCTAAAAACAAAAAAAATGTTGATTTTTGCAAAAAATAATTTTAAAAATCAGCATTATGCGTATTCTTACAGGTATTCAAGCTTCTGGCAGACCACATTTGGGCAATATTTTGGGTGCACTAAAACCAGCAGTAGAATTGTCAAAATCTCCAGGAAACGAATCTTTTTTATTCATCGCCGATTTGCACACTTTAACGTCACTCAAAGACCCCGAAAAACTCAAACAAAACACCTTTGCTATTGCAGCGGCTTGGCTTGCTTTTGGCTTCGATACCGAAAAAAATTATTTTTACAGGCAATCTAAATTAGCTGGCTACCATACCGAATTGATGTGGTATCTCAACTGTTTTACGCCCTTCCCTATGTTGGCAAACGCACATAGTTTCAAAGATAAATCCGACAAATTATCAGATGTAAATGCTGGTCTTTTTACCTATCCTGTGCTTCAGGCCGCTGACATCATGCTGTATGGTGCGGAGCTAGTACCTGTAGGAAAAGACCAAAAACAGCATTTAGAAATGACCAAAGATGTAGGAAACAGCTTTAATATAAAATACGGAAAAGAAATATTGGTGCTTCCTGAAGCCAAAATAGACGAAAATGTAATGACTATTCCTGGTACCGATGGTAACAAAATGTCTAAGTCATTGAATAATTATATAGACATTTTTTTGGATGAAAAAGAACTTTTAAAAGCTGTAAAAAAAATTGTTACAGACGACAAAAAACTAGAAGACATCAAAGATCCAGACTCTTGCAATGTCTTTAAGATCTATTCTTTACTTGCCAATGATGAACAAATAACAGAAATGAGAAACCATTATGCCTCAGGAAACTATGGTTATGGTCATGCCAAAATTGCACTTCAACAGCTAATTACTAGCACCTTTGAAAAAGAAAGAACATTGTTTAATTATTATATGAATAATACTCAAGAACTTGAAAAAATGTTGGAAATAGGCGAAAACAAAGCTGAATTGATTGCAAAAAAAACCATTCAAGATGTACGTAAAGCCATAGGTTTTTAAATAAAAATGGAAACAATAATTCATCTTGACGAAACTCTTTTTTTGTATTTAAACAAAATGCATTCGCCATTTTTTGACGATGCTATGCTTTGGATAACCAACAAAAAATCATGGATCCCTTTTTATATCATATTACTGCTATTGATCATTAAAGAATCGAAAAAAATAGCTTGGAAACCCATTTTAGCTATCATACTCACCATAGCTTTGGCAGACAACATTGCTTCAAGATTACTAAAAAATACGGTAAAACGACTTAGGCCATGTTATAACAAAGAACTAGACGACTTTATACATCTAGTCGGAAACTGTGGTGGACAATTTGGCTTTGCTTCTTCCCATACAGCCAATAGCTTTGGCTTGGCAATGATACTTTTTATAATGTATGGCAAAAAATACCCTGCTACTAAATGGCTTTTTGCATGGGCAAGCTTGGTAAGCTACAGCCGAATATATGTAGGCGTACACTATCCTTTAGATGTAGTTGCAGGAATAATTATCGGTATTTTTGCTGCTTGGGTAGTAAGTAAAATAAATTTTTTAAAACAATAAAATCAACAATTGCCTATGATGAAATTCCCAAAAATCAAAAACCCCAAAATAATTCAAAATTGAACCAAAAAATCTTTAAAACTTAATAAATGAAAACTATTACAACCCTTTTTTTAGTCCTTGTAGGATTAGCATTTTTAAATGTAGCCATTCAAGCATTTATAAACCCTCAATCCGTCATGGATTTTGTAAACACTACACTTAACAATATCAGTGCAAGAAACTCAATAAGAGCATATTACGGTGGAGTAAACTTAACGTTCGCTTTGTATTTGATTTATGGTGCATTCAAAGCCAAAAAAGAAGCTCTTGTTTTATCCGCTTTATATGGAGGAGGTTTTGTTTTAGGTCGAGTTTATAGCATTGCAACTGAAGGCAAACCATCAAATTTTATATTGACTTGGCTAACAATAGAACTTACATTAACAGTAGTTTCACTTTTCTTACTTAGCAAACAAAAGAAAAAATCTAAATATTCTTAAAATACATAAAAGGCTTATCTGTAAAAATACCGATAAGCCTTTTAAATTTTCAACTATTCAATAAAAATTGCATAGTATCAAAACCATCTGCATAATCAACTAAACTCGGTTGCTGAGCATTTCCCAAAACCAAACTGCCTTGTAGCCAAGCGTTTTGAGACACTATGCATTGAACTTTCTCTTTTTGAGAGTTTATTTTATTTGATAAATCAACTTCATCTTGGTATTTTTCATAAAAAATTACTGAAATAGGCGAAACCATTTCTTCACTTTCTCTTAAAATCAAAAAACCATTATCTAAATGAGGTTCTCCATTTACTAGATAAATAGATTTATTATAGTCGTAATTATTTTTGTATTTATGGTGTAAAAAAACATCTCCTAGTGACTCTATAGACTCATAAAAAAAATCGAACTTATAGTTTTCGGGTACATAAATTTTAGAAATATTACGACATCCTAAACCATAAAAACTGGTAATATCTTTACCCAAACTCAACAGTTCATCTGCCGATTCGGTACCATTGAGCACAGCTACAGAAGATCGATTTTGGCGAATAATATGAGGAATATCTCTGAAATAATATTCAAAATAACGAAACGTATTATCTGAACCAGTTGCGATAAGTAAATCAATATTTTTAAGCTGCTCTACATATTGAATATTAAAATTAGGTTCAAAAATGAGCAATTGTGAAAGCAAAGCTTTCATCAAAACGGTATCTTGCGAAGACAATTTCAACCTACACTCATTGCCCGAAAGCAATACCATAAGTACATCATGAAAACCTACAGCTGGAATATTACCTGCCAATATCAAGCCTATTTTTCTAACATTAGCTACATTATCTTGAAGTTGATATTGCTTGGCAAAAGATTGCAAATCTTCTAATTTCAGGTATCCATTAGCAATATTATTCAATGCCAAAAAAACATTTTCAGGCGTAAACCAATTGTTTTGAGTCTGAGCCCTATATGCCCACTCTTCAATAACTGCAGTATTATCCGGATTGTTGATATAGTCGCCCAGCTTAGCAAAAGCGTTTATTCTATCTTGTAAAGTCATCTGTTGGAATTATTTTTACAAAAATAAGCTTTTTGATAGCGAAAAAACAGAATACTCTGCAAACTTTGTAGGCTAAACGATGTTAAATAGTTAAATTTGTGAAGTTTATTCAAAAAAACACGTCAAATAAACCATTTTTTAGTACTTATTTTACAAAAAATTAAACTTTAAAAATAAGATCAATACAATTCAAGAATAAAAATATTTAGCAAAGCAAATATTTTTATGTTAAAATTAATTAAATATTAAAAGCATAAACTATACAAAACAATGGCTATAATTATAACAGAAGAATGTATCAATTGCGGAGCATGTGAGCCAGAATGCCCAAACACTGCTATATATGAAGGTGGAGTAGAATGGACTTGGAGCGGAGGAACTAAACTGGTTGATGTAGAATTAGAAGATGGTTCAGTATTAGGTGGCAAAGACCCAATGACTCCTGTTTCTGATGAGTTTTATTACATTGTGCCGGACAAATGTACCGAATGCATGGGCTTTCACGAAGAGCCACAATGTGCTGCAGTTTGCCCTGTAGACTGTTGTGTACCAGATCCAGACCATGTTGAAGACGAAGAAAAACTATTGGGCAAGAAAGCTTGGCTACATGCCGAATAAAATTTTTATATTAG
>JAGNSI010000138.1 GCA_017988135.1 Pseudarcicella sp. | reverse complement strand
AACTAATTCCAATAATCAAAAAGAGCATCCAAATTTTCTTCTGTTGCATTGTTGTATTTTGTTTTAAGGTTTTCTTTCCAGTCATTCATTTTACATTTAGCAATTAACGCTGCCTGTATTTCGGCTATTGTATATCCTTCTACCATGTCTCCATTGCTGACGTCAATACCATCCATTAAATCTTGTACTATACCTGTATAGTCGTGACTCTTTACTGTGTTACCTTTGGCTCGCCCATATTTATGAAAATAATTAGGCCATTTACGAAATGCCATAAACCATCCTACACCACATGACCATGATTCCAAAACAATATCATCTGCAAAAATAAAATGATATGGGCTTATTTCGTAATGTGCTGAATGCGTTAGTTCATGAATAACGGTTGTGTAAATCTGTGGGATATGATAATTAACATTATTATATATTTTTATTTGACTAAGTAATCCAAATGTTCCTCGAATGTCAAAAAATTCCCCATTAAAACATTCACATGGCTCATCATACACAGAAAGCTTCATTTTAGAGCATATAAAACAGTTCTTTTTAGGTCTTAACAAACCTTGAATATCACCATAATAATAGTCCATAGCTGCCATAAAGGTAGTTGCATATAAATATTGAGCGTCCCCGGCTTCAAAATTCCGACTCCATGAAGCATTAGTTTGAGGACCATTACATTCAGCGGTGTAGTACCAGCCAGAGCGTATCTGAAACTCGTATCTTTCCCAATCTAAGGAGTAAGTTACTTTGTGCCCATTACTAAATGTATCATCACACCTATAATTACCATTACCGTCAGTAATACCTGTGGCATTGTACCACCACCAGCTAGCACATACTTTTACACCTACCAATGGCCTTATAATATTCAAATTATTGTCTAAAATAGTCATACTACCTCTAGGTCTGTACCTTGCCACCCTCTTATTGGGTTGGTTTGGTGAGGGTGTTTCAGCATTGCCAGTTATACGCAATGCTTCTTCTTGCAGGGCGTTTCTGAAACCAGTAGTTCCTAGTCGCAAATTACCTTCTTGTAGTACTACGGGATCTTCGGGTAAATACAAATCAGACAAAACATCGTAGGCTATGCCCTATGGCAGTGCTTTATCTACGGGATACGACACATATTGAAATGTAGGTACACTGTCTGGTTAGCTCGGGTCGTGATAATAATCTCCCGCTACGGCTATTTCGTAGTCTATCGGTCTGGTGAAAAACTTCAAAGTGGTATCTTGCTTGAGTTTCATCAGCTCGGCATCATTCTGAGGTTTGAATTTCAAATACAAGTGTGTAGCTTTTATTTCTACATCTTCTACTGCTACCCTTGCACCAGCTTTACCTGTTTTAATGTTTTGATATGCTTTTTGCATATTTTTTACCGAAAAGGGATTTTGTAACTTTTTCCCCAAAACTGTCATTTTTGACTTTGTTTGATTGGGTTCAGAAATTGTGATTGAGTCTTCTTTATCTTGACAAGCATAGATACCCAAAGACAGCATTACCCATAATAATTTTTTGTTCATTTTTTTTTATTATTAAGAATTTAAAACATACTGTACAGCCTAGAAATATACGTTTGTAATATTAATAGATATTTGCAGTTTTATTTCTCAATAAACTCAAAAATAACAATTTAATAATATTCTCAACAAATAATAGTTTCTAAAAACCCTCCCTTAGTTGTCTAACTTTTTTATAAAAATTTCTTGTTTTAATTAAAAATTTAAAGCAAAATAAAAAATAATCCTTTATTGAATTATATTTGCATTAAATAATAAAATTTCAATAAAAAATAAAAAGGAATTTTAATTACACTCATAAAAAAATTACCATGAAACACTACAACAAAAATGTTGCGAAAGCATTAGCGCTTTCTCTTGCAACAAACATTGCCACGTTTTACTTCAACGCTAGCAACTTGGTAGCACAAACCGTAAATTCCACAATAAACATCAATGCAACTGGAAATGGAGGTCCCGATGTAAAATACATGAGAGGTACTGGAGGTCCAGGTCAAAATGGTTTTTACGATAGCCAACAAAGTCGTGATTATTTATCCACTCAGACTCAAGTAGGACACAAACTCATAAATTGTATTAGAAATCTATATAAAGACCCTTCTAAAGGAGAGTTTTATTTAGAAAATGGCGTTGCGAAACAAAAGCAAGTAGCAGCATTTACAGATCTCAGAAAATACGCCAAAGATTTAAATATGGTAATAGTGAGCCAAGTAGGCGGTACACCACAAAACGTGGGCTATACCATAGACCCCAATTTCGAAAACTGGTCTACAGAACCAAACGACTATGCCCCGCTTCCAGCAACAGGCACATCTATGACCAAGTTTCAAAATAATTTTGCTCAATGGGCAATAGATGCAGACAAAGCCGTTGGAACCAATTTTCACTCTGTATGGATAGGTACTCAAGAAATTGCCCATACAATAGGACATCCTGTAGGACTACCATTTGACGACAACGCAAAAAAAACCAATATTCGCAGATATGTTGAGTATTGGAAACCTATAAATGACAAATTGCGTCAAGCTGGTGCAAAAACAGGCGGTATTCAACTTAACTCTTCTAATAGCGACAAATACGAATATTGTGTAGATTATATGGTAAGCAAAAGTTTACAAGTAGATTATCTTACGCTTCAGTTTTATCAATGGGGAGATAAATTACAAGTAGGAAAAGCTTTTGAAGCTTTAAAAAAATATAGACTTACTTACCCAAATACGCTTTTGTATATCGACCGTGGTATGTACACAAAAGAAGGCGATGGTAATGTTTCAGGGGTTAGTGGAGAAACTTTCAACTTACTTATTGGCGAAAAATCGTTGATGGATAATGCTAATTTAGTATGGGGCTACACACTTGACACTGGTTTCAATATGTTTGGACCAAATTCTGATTTCCCTTTATCTACTGGATGGAAAACAAGAGTATGGTTGAACACATCAGGAGACAAACGTCGTCCACTTACAAACTTACCTAGCGGTGTAGATGGTTTTGTAACAACAACTACAAAAAAATTGAGAGCTGCTATTTGGAATAGCTCAACTCAAACACACAATGTTTCTTTGAAAATAGCGAACGGAAATTATACTAGCACTTCTAAAGTAAAAGTTCAAAGAGCTAGTGGAGACAAATTGGAAGTAATTACTGCAAACTGGAATGCTTCTACACAAACAATATCTGGTTTCACTTTAGCAAACAGCCAATTTGTACTGATAGATATAGACAATGCCACTACAACTGCCAAAGTTGGTGTAGAAGAAACTGCAAAGCCTAAAGTATATCCAAACCCTGTAAAAGAAACCATACGTGTGTCGGGTAACGAAAAAATAGATTACCTTGTATTGCAAGATTTCAGTGGTAAACAAATCAAAAAAGTAATTGGTCAGCCTGAAATGAATGTTAAAAACATTAAAAATGGTGCTTACTTATTGGGGATAAAAAAACAAGGTCAAAAAGTAGATTTTCAAAAAATCATTAAAGAATAGTTACAATAATATTTTAGCTTTAAACAACTCGTTTCAGATGTATTTGAAACGAGTTGTTTTTTTTTTATTCTTTTTATAAAACAAAGCTTCATCAAAAATCACCCAACAATAAGGAATACCAAAATTATATCTTTATTAGAAACAAAGTCTGAAACATTTTTTGAGCTATTTTCCAATTACCAAAGTTTCATTTTTGCATAAAACCAACAAAAGGACAAATCATCGATTTGTCCTTTTGTTTTCTTGTCAACTTACAGCCTATTCTACTACTAATTTTCTGTAAAACAATGCATTACCTGTATTTATCCTTACAAGCACAATACCTTTGGGTAAAAGTTTGGTATTGTATTTTATGAAATTTTCACCTTTCGTTAGTTGATGAGTTTCCTTTTGTAACATTTTTCCTGCCAAATCGTATGCTACTATGGTGCATTTGCCGACAGCAATTGATTTGATAAAAATACTTGTTTGCTCATTGCTTGGATTTGGATAAAACTCCCCAACCTGTAAGCTTTTTTCATTGTTATTTACAGCAATTGCTTTTGAATACTCGAAAGTACTATCAGTATTAATTATTTTCAAACGATAATAATTGATTGATTCATTCGGTTGCTTATCGACAAATTGATATTTGTTTTGTAAAAAATTAGAAGCATTTACTTTTTCAATAGTTTCAAAAACTTTATCACTGGTACTTTTTTGTACTTCAAAACTTGCAAGACCCACTTGCTCGGTTGTATTCCAAACCAATACATTTTCGTTTTGTACTGTTTGAGAAACTTTAAAATCGAGCAATTTTACTGATAAACTACCAGCTTGTCCATTTACAAAGAAGCCCGAAAAGCTTGAAACTGAAAAAGTTATTTTCCATACGCCATCTTCAAATATCACATCGGTATCTGCTGGGTTTATTGTTTCACCTTCGCCTGTATATGATGCAGGTAAACCTAATCCGTCACTAGAAACACCTGGGAATTTAACAATCCTCAATCTATTTATTCCTGCTGTATCTATGGCTGATGCTGGCAATTGATTAGCTAAACTGGTCAATGCATTATATGCATCAAACTCTGCTTGAGTAAAAAATAAAGTGATTTTTGCATTTCCTGTTTGACCATCGATAGCGTCAGGACTTATTTGATAATGTCGAGCCACATAAGGTCCACTTAAAGGTGCATTTTCTATCCAAACTTTTGCATTGAAAGTTCCAGTTGCCGGATTGGTAAGACCAGCAGTATTAATCATTGTAATTCGTTTACAATCGTCCGAAACAAAATCGGTCTCACCCTCAACTATCGCATTTTGAGAGAGTGTATTTGTCGGATACACTACTGGGTTAAAAGTTATTACTTGTGAAATTTCTTCAGAAATACATCCATTAGTGTCTTTTACTTTTAGTGTAACTGTTCCGCCTGAACTAAGCTCATAATTATCAGCAAATCCAAAGCCCTCATTATTCCAATTGTATTCACTAAAAGCTTGAGAAGTTGAAACTAAGTATGTTTGATTGGTACATGTTGAAAAATTGGTATTTTCGAATATTGGAACAGGCAAAGGATTAATGGTCAAAATCAACTTTTCGGTAACACAATTTGTTGTAGTGCCTAGATAAGTACCCGATTGTGAGTAGGTTTGACCATTATTAGCCCATGTAAAAGTACCACATTCAGTAATTGAAGTTATGTTCTCTGTATTTGGAGTAATAGTTACTATTTTTTCAACCTCTTCTGACGAACATCCTGCTGTATTTTTAACAATAAGTTTTACAGTGCTTGTTCCATTTGCCGAAACATCGTAAGTAGAAGCAGTACCAAACGCATTTCCATTCCAACTATAAGTGCTTCCGCCACTACCCGTTAGTTTTACAGTAACGCCTTGGCAAGCAGTGCCCAGTAAAGGATCAGAAACGATGCTTGCAGTTGGTTTGTCGCATAATAATTTTAAACCAACCAATACAGGGTCATGATCCGAATTACGGTATTGGTCTGAGTCATAAAGTTCTTCTATTTGAGTAGCTGTTTTTATGATAGTTCCGTTGTCTAGTTGAATATTATAATCTAAAGCAGTAGGCTCATCGGCATTGATATTCCATTTTTTGGCATTTGTTACTTGAGCAGCCAAGCTAGCATTTCCCAAAGCATGATCCAATGCACCATGTGCTCCACCAAATTGATACGAAGTATTTGAAATCGGAATCAAAGTACTGTAACCTTGTGTTTCTAATGCTGTCAACGGATCTTCTTTGGCGTAGGCATTCAAATCTCCCACTATTAAATAGTCGGGATCATTTGTTCCAGTGGGCTTGGTAGCCAACCATGTAGCTAGCTCTTGAGCTTGCCTTGTTCTTTGTCCATTATTATTAGCCTGACCATCTCCAATATCTGAATTTCCTATTCCTGCATTTAATGTACCTTTTGATTTAAAATGATTTCCAACTAAAGTAAACATTGCTCCATCACTATTTTGCTTGAATGTTTGTGCCAATGCCGCACGACCTACCTGCACAAATTCGCCCGTTGATAATGCTTTTAAATCACCTACAGGAGTTGCCATTGAAGGTTTATAAATCATTCCTACTGTAATCTGATCAGTAGAAATAACCGTACCAGCTGGAGCAGACACAAATGCC
>JAGNSI010000137.1 GCA_017988135.1 Pseudarcicella sp. | reverse complement strand
ATTATATACTTCACCACATCTAAAATCTTTTACAGAAAGAATTAAGATAAACGGACAAGCGATTCCAGAAAAAGAAATCATTGATTTTGTATCACGAAATCAGTCATTTATCAACGAATTAAGACCATCTTTTTTTGAACTAACCGTTGGTTTAGCTTTTGAATACTTTGCTAGCCAAAAAGTAGACATAGCCATTATAGAAGTAGGTTTGGGAGGCTTATTAGATTCAACCAATATTATTCAACCAGTGCTATCTGTTATTACCAATATTGGCTACGACCATACCGATATATTGGGAGAAACTTTGGGAGAAATAGCCTTTCAAAAAGCTGGAATTATAAAAGAAAACACCCCAGTAGTGATTTCGGAAAGACACGTTGAAACCGAAAAAATATTTGAAGAAATTGCCAAAAAAAATCAATCGAATGTATATTTTGCCCAAGATTATTATCAAATTTCAAACTCAAAACAAGAGCAGAATGAATTGATAGTAAACACAATAGACTTAGCAAATAACATAGAAAAACAATTTAAGTCAGGTTTGACAGGTAGCTATCAACTCAAAAATATTTTAGGTGTGCTGAAATCAATAGAAATTTTAAATCAAAATGGATTTTCTGTTTCAGAACAAGCTTTAAAAGATGGTATAAATAATGTGATTGCCAATACACAATTGAAAGGCAGGTGGCAACAATTACATTTTTCACCCACAATCATCTGTGATACAGCACATAATAAAAATGGATTTGATGAAATAGTAAAAATGATAGAAAACCAAAAATATAACCAACTTTGGTTTATCTTGGGTTTCATGGAAGACAAAGACGTGAATAGCATATTAGAAATGCTTCCCAAAAATGCAAATTACATTTTTTGTAAACCCAATAATCCTAGAGCAAAAACTACAGAAAATTTAATCGAAATAGCAAAAGCCAAGCAATTAAAAAGCTCAATCATAGAAAATGTGAACGATGCAATAAATTATGTTCAAAAAAATGCCCACAAAGACGATTTTATTTATGTAGGTGGTTCTACTTTTGTGGTTGCAGATATCAATAACCTTTAATTTTTTTAAAATAAATATGCCAAGAAAAAAAGCTTTACGATTTGAAAACAATATGATCAATGAATATATCATTCAAGATACAAAACCTATTTATAATGAAATAAAAGGAAAATGGCTTGAAAAAGTATTTAAAAATGATCATCCAATAGTACTCGAATTAGGTTGCGGTAAAGGCGAATATACAGTAGGTTTAGCTAAAATATTTCCAAACAAAAATTTTATAGGAATAGACATTAAAGGCGACAGAATAGCGGTAGGAGGGCAGTACGCTCAAACAAACAATATCAAAAATGTATGTTTTTTAAGAGCAAAAGTGCATGATTTATTAAACTTTTTTCAAGAAAATGAAGTGGAAGAAATTTGGATAACTTTTCCTGACCCACACGTATTACAATCTGGTATTAGAAGACGTATGACCAACGAAAGATTTTTAGAAATTTATAAATATATATTGAAAAATAATGGGATTTTACATCTCAAAACTGATGCGAAACCATTTTTTGAATATAGTTTAAAAACTTTGAACGACTTTGGTGTAAAATCTATTGCACACACAGACGATTTATACCAATCAGAAATGAATGAGAAACATTACGGAATAAAAACCCGATTCGAACAAATATTCACTGATAAAGGATTTAAAATCAACTACTTACACTGTAGTTTTAGCGAATGATCATTCACAAAAAAAGGTTACTTTCGAGAAAGCAACCTTTTTTTGTGAATAAAGCTAGATGATTATTTAATCAAACCAGCAAAATATTTTACTGTACGTACCAACTGAGAAACGTAAGACATTTCGTTATCATACCAAGATACAGTACGAACCAATTGATTTTCACCTACAGTTTGAACACGTGTTTGCGTAGCATCAAACAAAGAACCATAAGAAATACCGATAACGTCGCTACTTACGATTTCGTCTTCAGTATAACCGAAACTTTCGTTTGCAGCAGCTTTCATAGCAGCATTTACTTCTTCAACAGTTACTTTTTTAGATAAAACTACAGTCAATTCAGTCAATGAACCTGTGCAAGTTGGCACACGTTGAGCTGAACCATCTAATTTACCTTTCAAAGCTGGCAAAACTAAACCAATAGCTTTAGCAGCACCTGTTGAATTAGGAACAATATTTTCAGCAGCTGCTCTAGCACGTCTCAAATCTCCTTTTGGATGTGGGGCATCCAAAGTATTTTGATCGTTTGTGTAAGCATGTACGGTAGTCATCAAACCATTTACGATACCAAATGAGTTTTCCAACACTTGAGCCATTGGAGCCAAGCAGTTGGTAGTACAAGAAGCACCACTGATTACAGACTCAGTACCATCTAAGATTTCATGATTTACGTTGAAAACAATAGTTTTTGCATCACCAGTTGCAGGAGCCGAAATAACTACTTTTTTAGCGCCAGCTGTAATGTGTGCCGAAGCAGCAGCAGCATCTGCAAAAAATCCAGTACATTCCAATACTACATCTACTTCGTGAGCACCCCAAGGTATATCAGAAGGGCTACGTTGTGCGTATATTTTGATTTCTTCACCATTTACAGTGATTGCTCCTTCAGAAGATGTTACTTCTGCATTGAAACGTCCTTGAGAGGTATCGTATTTCAACAAATGAGCCAATACTTTAGGGCTTGTCAAATCATTGATTGCAACAACATCAATACCTTCCATGTTGTAAATTTGACGATAAACCAAACGGCCAATACGACCAAAACCATTAATAGCTACTTTTACTTTTGACATTTCAATAGAATTTTTGTTATATATATATTACAAATATACAAAATACCTCGTCTACAAATATTTTTTTTTCTGAATTTTACAAAAATACACACAAAGCACACTTTAGTATTTTGCTAAAATAAATAGCACTGCACTCTTAAGGCATTCAAAAGCTATAATCCAACAATAGATTTGAAAAATATAATTGAGTTGAAAAGGCAACCCAAACACGCTAATTGCTTTTAATTAAAAATTAAAAAATTGACATTAAAACTTGCAATTCAGATAATTTTGTTTTGCATTTTTTTAAGCCGAATTTTGTTTTGTTTATTTCAAATGATAAATTTAATAAAAAATTAAATACTTATAAATCAATAAGTTAATATCATTTATATAAATCAAATATTGATATTAATTTTTATCCTAAAAAACCTAAAATGATACATTTATCATTTGGATTAATAATAAAATTTTGCCCTAAAAGTTTCTTTTACTATTTCTTGTTGAAAAATAAACATTAAAAAACCTTTTGAAATTACAGGTCTTAAAGAGCTACAAAGCAAAAAATATATTTACTTTGTATCAATATAAATAAATTTCAAAAAATGGAAGATACTAAAAGAATTATTGAAGCGGCTTGGGAAGACACTAGCCTCAGAACTACAGAAACAACTATCAAAGCAATAGAACTAGTTGTTGAAAATGTTGATAAAGGCTTATTGAGAACTGCCTCTCCAAACGAAGATGGTAGCTGGACGGTAAATGAATGGGTAAAAAAAGCAATAATGATGTACTTCCCAATCAGACAAATGTCGGTATCGGAAGTTGGTATTTTTGAATACCACGACAAAATGAAACTAAAAAACAATTATGCCGAATTGGGCGTAAGAGTAGTACCTCCAGCAGTAGCAAGGTATGGTTCATTTTTGGCAAAAGGAGTGATATTGATGCCTTCATATGTAAATATTGGTGCTTATGTAGATTCAGGAACTATGGTTGATACTTGGGCTACAGTTGGAAGTTGTGCTCAAATCGGGAAAAACGTACATTTAAGTGGCGGCGTTGGTATAGGCGGCGTACTTGAGCCAGCTCAAGCAGCACCAGTAATTGTAGAAGATGGGGCATTTATAGGTTCGAGATGTATTGTAGTAGAAGGAGCTAGAATTGGAAAAGGAGCTGTTTTGGGTGCAGGTGTAACCATAACGGGGAGTTCAAAAATAATAGATGTTACAGGAGCAGAACCGGTTGAATATATTGGTTATGTACCTGAAAATTCTGTAGTGATACCAGGTAGTTTGACTAAAAAATTCCCAGCAGGTGAGTACAATGTTCCTTGTGCGTTGATTATAGGAAAAAGAAAAGAAAGCACCGATCTTAAAACTTCGCTTAACCAAGCTTTAAGAGAAAATAACGTAATTATTTAATAGATTTCGTTTAAAAAAATATCAAAAATAGCCACGTTGATAATCGTGGCTATTTTTTGTTTTAAAGCATATTTATTTATAAATCCTAATTAAGCATTATAATTTGTATTTTTGTGTTTAATGGATTTTAAAAATCAAAAAAATGGATATTATATATGACCAGCATCCTTTGATGCTGGGTAAATACAACCGATTAAAAGTAATCAAAGAACTAGATTTTGGTTTGTATTTAGATGGCTACGAAGACGAAATACTTATACCAAGAGTTTATGTACCCGAAGGAACACAAATTGATGATTATTTAGACGTTTTTATTTACAAAGATTCTGAAGATCGCCTTATAGCAACTACGCTCAAACCTTTCACAACGGTAGGTGAGTTCGCATATTTAACCGTAAAAGATGTAAGTAAGCTTGGTGTTTTTTTAGACTGGGGTTTAATGAAAGATCTTTTGGTACCATTTGGTGAACAAATCACTAAAATGGCAGTTGGAAAATCGTATTTGGTTTACACTTATATTGATGAAGAAACTGATAGAATAGTTGCAAGTGCCAAAATTGAAAATTTTTTCTCCAACACTCCATCCAATTGGCTTGTCAATCAGCAAGTGGAAATTATTCCATACGAATATACTGATTTAGGCGTCAAGGCAATGGTGAACAAATGTGAAATTGGGGTAATTTACAAAAGTGAAATATTTAAAGATGTGAATTTAGGCGTGCAAACTATTGGATTCATCAAAAAAATACGACCTGATGGAAAAATAGATTTAGCCTTAGAAAAACAAAGTTACGATAGGATAATAGATAATAAGAATCTAATAATAAGCAAATTAGAAGATAACAATGGGTTTATACCTTTCAACGACAAAAGCACTCCTGAGTCTATTTATGAAGAGTTTAAGATTTCAAAAAAAGATTTCAAGAAAATGGTTGGTGGCTTGTTGAAAGAACAATTGATACGATTTGAAGATGGTGGTATAAGGTTAAATTGACTTATGTAAATCTATGAAGTTGCAATTGTATTTTTATTTATCGTGATAATTATTTACTTTTGTTTATCAATCAAGTAAACATTTGTAACATGTCACTAAAGGATAAAATAGAAAAAATTATACTTGACAAAGGTTTAACACCAAGTATATTTGCCGACACTTTGGGAGTACCAAGAAGCAGTATTTCGCATTTGATATCAGGAAGAAATAAACCAAGCTTAGATATGGTTCAAAAAATCATTCAAGCTTTTCCAGATATAGATAGAGATTGGTTGATTTTTGACGCACCATTGAAAGAAACAACACTCAGTAGCAATGTAATTGACAATAAAGTAGACATTTCGGAAAAATCGATTTCAAATAGTCAAAAAAATCCTCCTGTAATGCAAGGTCAATTATTTGAATTTGAGGACATTAAAACAGAATATATACCAAAACCAAAGCCACGAGAATCTAACAGAGAAAAAAACGAGGGATTTGCTCAAGAAAAAAGAAACTATATTGAACAAGATATTGTCGTTGAAAAAGAAAAAGAGGTTGTTGTAATAGAAAAAAGAAAAAAAATAGAAAGCATTATGATTTTTTATAATGATGGAACATTTTCTGAAAGAAGACCAGAATAATAAAATTTCAAAAAGAAAAAATATAAAAATGAAAAAAATTGATGCACTCAATCAAGTAGCGGAATTTCATAAAACTTTTAAAGCTCCAATTCTAAATTCACCAACTATACCCAACCAACAAAGGTGTGAATTGCGAGTTAGTCTTTTGGCGGAAGAATTAAAAGAACTTCAAGAAGCAATAGCTCAAAATGACTTAGTAGAAATAGCTGACGCACTTTGTGATTTACAATATGTTCTTTCAGGAGCTGTTTTAGAATTTGGACTTGGTGATAAATTCGTAGAACTTTTCAATGAAGTACAAAGAAGTAATATGTC
>JAGNSI010000033.1 GCA_017988135.1 Pseudarcicella sp. | reverse complement strand
TCATTGTAGAAATTGACAACTTGCAATTTCTCATCTTTACTCCAAGTTTTACGATGTTTTCCCATAATACACAAATTTAATAAAATTAATCAATTATTGTGTCCAGGTTTTTAACGGGCTAGAATCTGAACGTCAACTCAGAGTCTTCCGAAAAAGTAATTTTTGTAAACCGATATGAAATGGTTTTTCGTTTAAACGGTTTGTTAAATAATCTTCAGGCGTATTTTTCAACTAGGTTAAATGTTAGCAAAGATGTACCAGCAAATGATATTGAATATTTTCAAAATAAGCTCGAAATCATAAGACAGCTAAACAGAACACCTGAAGTTTTTGATAATGACATTTTGATGCAAGAACTTATTGACGAATATAGCCCAATAATGAAAGCAATTAATTTTGGAGAAGAAATTCCAATAGTTAAATGATTTCCTCTAAATTGTATTTTTTTTACATTTCTATTGTCAATTTATTTGAAATATATTGACTCTTAAATAAACTTAACATTTTATATGAAATTAGATTTACTTGTGTTCGCAGCTCATCCTGATGATGCTGAAATTAGTTGCAGTGGTACTATTGCTAGTTATATTCATCAAGGAAAAAAAGTTGGAATCATTGATCTTACCAAAGGTGAGCTTGGTACTAGAGGAACTGTAGCAATAAGAGAAAGTGAATCTGTAGCTGCAACTAAAATTTTAGGCATACATGTAAGGGAAAATTTAGGGCTTAGAGATGGTTATATTACTAATGACGAATCTTCTCAATTGAAAATTATTCAAAAAATCAGACAATATAGTCCTAAAATTGTACTAGCAAATGCCTTGGATGATAGACACCCCGATCATGTAAATGGTGCTTTACTGGTAAAGGACGCATTTTTTAAGTCTGGCTTGAGAATGATAAATACTTTTGACGAAAATGGGAAACCGCAAGAGGCATATAGACCTCAAAATTTGTTTCATTATATACAAGATAGGTACTTGAAACCTGACTTTATTATTGATATTACCGATTTTTGGGAATTAAAAGAAGCATCTATTAGGGCATTTAGGAGTCAGTTTTTTGATCCAAATTCTACAGAACCCAATAGTTATATTTCATCTCCCGATTTTTTAGATTTCTTGAAAGCAAGGGCATCAGAGTTTGGGCATAATATTGGAGTGAAATATGGCGAAGGTTTTCAGTCTGAAAAGAAAATTGGTTTACGAAATTTAGATGATTTGGTGTAGGCAAAGCCTACACCATTTTTGTATAACTGCCCAGCCATTTTAATTCGCCAGCATGTTTTTTCATGATTTCTTGGATATTTTCATCCATAAAATAACCGTCAAACTCCATCAAAAACCAAAAATTAAACAAGTCTCCTTCTTTAGCAGGTCTTGATTCTAGTTTTAGTAAGTTGATTCCTTGATTTTCAAAATCCTGTAAAAAACGGACTAATGTGCCTGGTTTTCCATCGTCTTTTAACTTTACAATGATAGTAGTTTTATCTTCTACACTTTTTTGATTTACAAAATCTTTTCCAATAATGAAAAATCTTGTTCTATTGAGTGAAGTGTCTTGAATGTTGTCAAACAATATAGGTACAGCAAAAAGTTTGGCGGCAATGTTAGAGCAAATAGCTGCAGATTGTGGGTCTTGGGCAGCTAGTTTTGCTGCTTTGGAAGTAGAATCAACCTGCACAAAAAAGTCTTCGTCTTTAGCACCAAAATAATCAGTCAGAAATTTTTCGCATTGTCCAAAAGCGATGTCTTTAGAATAGATTTTTTTGATATCAGCTAATTTTTCAGCTTTGGTTGCAAAAGTGAAATGTACCGAAATAGCTGTTTCAGCAACAATTTTCAAATCTGTTTCATTTAGAAGGTCTATAGTTTCTTTTACTATACCTTCTTGGTTGTTTTCTATAGGAACTACTCCGAATCTTGCTCTTTCTGTAACCACACTTTCAAATACTGACCTTATGCTTGGAAGAGCCAAATAGTCAGACATTGCACCAAATCTGCCTTCAGCAGCTTGGTGTGTGAAACTACCTTCTGGTCCCAAATAAGCTACTTTTTCGGGCATCTCTAGGTTACGTGAAACAGCAAATATTTCCATAAAAATGGCTTCAATGGCTGCTTTATTCATCAATCCTTCGTTTTTTGAATCAAGTCGATTGATGATTTGTTTTTCACGCTCGGGTCTATAAATGACGGTGTTGGTGTTTTTTTTAAATTCACCCACTTTTTTTACTACTTCCATTCTTTGGTTTAGAATAGCGAGTAGTTGTTCATCTAAAAGGTCTATTTTGTTTCTTAAATCTTCTAATTCCAATGTTTTACTTTTAAATATAATATATTAGACTTCTAATAATACTTCTTCTAAATCTTTTTCACTGACTAGATTTTCTATGATAAATTTCTGACGGTCAGGTGTGTTTTTACCCATAAAATAAGTTAATATTTTGGGTATAGTTGAGTCTTTTTCTAAAATTACAGGGTCTAAACGAATGTTTTCACCAATAAAATTACCAAATTCTTCTGGAGATATTTCGCCTAAACCTTTAAAACGTGTAATCTCAGGTTTGGGACTCAATTTTTCTATTGCATTTTTACGTTCTTGATCTGTATAGCAATATATGGTTTCTTTTTTATTTCGAACCCTAAATAATGGTGTATCTAAAATGTAAACGTGTCCGTTTCTGACTAAATCTGGGAAAAATTGCAAAAAGAAAGTAAGCATCAATAACCTTATATGCATACCATCAACATCTGCATCTGTTGCAATCACTATTTTGTTATAACGCAACGATTCTATTCCATCTTCTATATCTAGTGCATGTTGTAGCAGATTGAATTCTTCGTTTTCGTAAACTATTTTTTTGGTTAGTCCAAAACAGTTTAAAGGCTTACCTCGTAAACTAAAAACAGCTTGGGTGTTTACGTTTCTAGACTTTGTAATAGAACCACTTGCAGAATCACCTTCGGTAATGAATAGAGTGGTTTCGTAGCGTAAATCACTTTTTTCTTCAGTTAAGTGAGATCTACAATCTCTCAATTTTTTATTGTGAACATTGGCTTTTTTAGCTCTTTCGTTCGCCAATTTTTTTATTCCTGCAATGTCTTTGCGTTCTCTTTCCGACTGTAATATTCTTTTGAGAATGGCGTCTGCAGTACTAGGGTTTTTATGTAAATAATTATCTAAAGCTGTTTTTACAAAATCACTGATAAATGAGCGAACAGATTGTGAACTACTATCTGGCGACATATTCATAGAACCTAATTTAGTTTTTGTTTGCGATTCAAAAACAGGTTCTTGTACTCGTATCGCAATGGCACCAATGATGCTGGTACGAATGTCTGAAGGGTCAAAGTCTTTTTTATAAAACTCCCTAAAAGTTTTCACTAAAGCTTCTCTGAAACCTGCTAAATGTGTTCCGCCCTGTGTTGTATTTTGACCGTTTACAAAAGAATAATATTCTTCGCCATATTGGTTGGCATGTGTAATAGCCATTTCTATGTCATTCCCTTTGAGGTGAATGATAGGGTATCGGTTTTCTTCTTCGTTTGTTTTTTTGCTCAATAGGTCAAAAAGACCATTCTGAGAATAATATTTTTGGTTGTTGAAATTAATAGTCAGTCCAGCATTCAAAAACGCATAATTCCAAATCTGCGACTCAAGATATTGAGGTATAAAATGGTAATTCTTGAAAATTGTTCCATCGGGTTCAAACAAAATATGCGTACCATTTCTAGCATTTGTGTCAGTATTGTCGTCAGACTCTGCTATAAGACTTCCTTGTTTGAATTCGGCCCATTTGGTTTTTCCGTCACGGTAAGATTGTACTTTAAAGTATGCCGAAAGTGCATTGGTAGCTTTTGTACCCACACCGTTTAGACCCACAGATTTTTGAAAAGCACCCGAATCGTATTTTCCACCTGTGTTTATTTTAGAAACACAATCTATAACTTTTCCCAATGGAATACCTCTACCATAGTCTCTTATTTCTACACGATGGTCGCTTATTTTTACTTCAATGGTTTTGCCATTGCCCATCATATGCTCATCTATGGAGTTGTCTAGAATTTCTTTTACCAACACATAAATACCATCATCGGCAGAAGAACCATCGCCGAGCTTTCCGATATACATACCGGGTCTGAGGCGTATGTGCTCTTTCCAATCTAGCGATTTGATACTATCTTCATCGTATCTGACAGGGTTCACCGTGTTTTCTGACATGTTTGTTTTTAATGGAATAAGAAAGGAAAAAAATGCATTTCTTCTGATAGATATTGGCTCATCAGAAGAAGTGTAAAAGTACTAAAACATCTTGTTTTTTTGATTTTTGAAACCATTTTTTTATTTAATAAGTATCAAATAATTACAAGAATACGTTTTTTAGATAAGTTTTCATTTAATTTGCATTCTCAAACGCTATTTGGGTTTTTTCTTGAATATAAAAAAACATAGATATTATGACAATTACCAGCTCTGAATTTTTTAAGTTTTATTTTAAAAAACATTTTTTTTATAGTCGTTTTAAAAACATTTTTTTTGCATTTACTTTTACTTTTCTGGGTTTGATTTTCAATACAAATGCTCAAGAAAACTATGAATATGTGCCTCAATATCAGTCTCAAGTTCCTTTTCCTAGTGGAAATATTAACCCAAACAATGCCAAACAGCGCAATGTAAATGGTAATTTATCTGTCAAAGAAAATGTAGTAAATATTAAGCCTACCAAAACCTTAGAAGAAAAAGAAGATTCTATCAAAATTGCCTTTAGAAAATCAATTTATGGATATAATATTTTCAATAATTCTAAAATTGATTTTAGCCCATCATCCAAAATTGCAACACCCAGAGGGTATATTTTAGGTCCAGAAGACCAATTGTTGATTGATGTAAATAATCCATATGACGTACATTATACATTAGACGTTTCGCCAGATGGAATGGTGAAAATTCCTATCATAGGAAGCATTTTTGTGAATGGACTTACCATAGAAGATGCCAAAGCAAGAATCATAAATAGGTTATCTACACTTTACAGTGGATTGAAAACAGGAAATACATCTGCCAACATTACTTTAGGGAATATCAGAACCATAAGAGTGACAGTACAAGGCGAAGCAATAACACCAGGAACATTTACGGTTTCATCATTTGCGACAGTAATGAATGTATTGTATTTAGCAGGAGGTCCAAACGAAAACGGTACTTTTCGTGAAGTGAAATTGATAAGAAGAAAAAAAGTAATAGCAACACTAGATTTGTATGATTATTTAACATCTGGTATTCAAAGAAACGACTTGGCATTACAAGACCAAGATATTGTAAATATAGGATATTACAAATCTAGAATAGAGATTAAAGGATTGGTTAAAAAACCAGCTGTTTTTGAAGTAATGCCCAACGAAAGTTTACTTTCTGTTATCAATCAATATGCAGGAGGATTTACTTCTAATGCATTTTTGAATACTCTAAAGCTTGTAAGAATAGGTAAAAAAGATTTGAGCTATATAGATATTGATTATGAACAATTATCAAAATTTATACCTCAAAGTGGCGACCAACTTAATGTTGAAGGCATAAGCGGAGATAGATTATCTAATGCAGTGATATTGAAAGGTGCTGTTTTTAGACCAGGAAGCTACTCTGTAACAGATAACCCCACTTTATCTAAATTGATAAAAAGAGCAGAAGGGCTAAAAGAAGACGCTTTTGTAAATAGAATAGTAATAGAAAGAACATTAGATGACCTTACTAAACAAAATATATCAGTAAATTTTTCGGATATATTGAATGGAAAAGCAGAAGATTTAAAACTAAAAAGAGAAGATATCGTAACAGTTTATTCATCAGATCAATTGGCTGAAAAATATACAGTTAGAATACAAGGAGAAGTAAATTTAGTGGTAAATGAAAGTAAAAATTCAGAGAAAATTACTTACGTAAATGTGTTTCCGTATAAGAAAAATTTAACAGTAGAAGACCTTATTGCACAAGCAGGTGGCTTGAAAGAATCTGCTGCTGTTGGGCGTATAGAAGTAATTCGTAGAAAGAAAAATAAAGAAAATGATGATATTACTAATATATCATCTACAATTGGCGAAAAGTTTAATTTTCAGATAGCCAAAGATTTATCTTTAAACGAACAAGCATCTAAGTTTTTGTTAGAGCCATTTGATGAAATATTTGTACGTTCTTCTCCCAATTATGAAAAACAACAATTTGTAACCATTAATGGTCAAGTTTTGTTTGAAGGAAATTATGGCTTAGAAAGAAAAGATGAACGTATATCTGACATTATTCAAAGAGCAGGTGGTTTAAATAAATTTGCATATACTAAAGGAGCTTCTTTGGTACGTAAATCCAAACTAACCCAAACTGAAATAGAAATTAGAAATAAGCAATTCTCCAAACTGAAAAGTAAAGATTCGGTATTGCCTATCAATGAATTGGCGGATGTATCTGAAGAAGCTGTAGGTATAAATCTTGAAAAAGCACTGGAAAATCCATCAGGAAAAGAGGATTTATTGTTACAAGATGGTGATATTATCATAATACCCAAATTATTACAAACTGTAAAAATGAATGGTGAAGTTCTTTTTCCTACTACAACAAGTTTTTTAGGATATAAATCATTTAAAAATTATATTAACGAATCAGGTGGATTTACAAGTAATGCATCTAAAAGTCAGTCTTTCATAAGGTATGCAAATGGTCAAGTTATGGGAACAAAGAAGTTTTTATTTTTCAGAAGATACCCAACAGTAGAGCCAGGTTCGGAAATTATTGTACCTCTGAAAATTCATAAAGAAAATGGAGCTCAAATAGCGCAAGGATATATCTCAAGTGCGGCAACTTCATTGGCTGCTATAGGGTCTATTATAACTACATATTTGTTGATTAAATCTTCAATAAAAAACTAAAGCAATATTTAAATTAAATTTAAAAAAATGCAAGAATTACAAAATAATGATCAAGATTTAGTATCAATAAAAGATTTGATTCTAAAAGCAATTGCTTTTAAAAATTTACTTTTGAAGAATTGGATGTTGATACTTTCTTTTACTATTGTTGGTGTTGTAATGGGTTTTTTGTTTGATTATTTTAATAAGAAACCAGTCGTTTATTCATCTAGAATATTATTCAATTTAGATAATGGTTCACCTGTTTCTGGTGGCGGTGGTTTATCTGATTTAGCTTCTGCATTTGGTATCGGAGGAGGAGGGCAAGTTGCGAATACAGGATTGTTTTCAGGTAACAATTTTTTTGAATTAGCGAGAACCAAAAAAATATTCATAAAAACAATTTTATCTACTGTTGATTATAAAGGCAAAAAGGTGATTTTAGGTAATTTGTTTATAGATAAAAGCGATTGCTTTAAGCACGAATGGAAAGATATGCCTGAAGCTGAAAAAGCAAAGTTTAGATTTAAATCAAATGACTATTCAAAGTTTACTTTAGAAGAAAAAGATATTTTTTTTCAAGTTTTTGTTCAAGCCTTTGAATGTATCAAATTAGACCCAGGTGGGAAAACATCTTCATTTAGTAATATTTCGGCAGAAACTAGAAATGATACTCTATCGTATATTTTGGTTAAAACACATTTGAAGTCACTTACTGATTTTTATACTCAAACTAAAACTCAAAAAACAAGAGATTTACTTACTATTATAGAAAATAGAGTAGATTCTTTGTATGGAGTAATGCACCATACTCAAAATAAACTTGCTTCGTACCAAGACCAAAATTTAGGAATGGTAATGCAAAGAGGTATCGTTCAGCAAAATAGACTCAGTATGAATTCAAGTCAAGTTACAGGATTGTACTTTGAGGCTATGAAAACATTGGATAATTTACGTTTCTCTTTGGTAAAAGAAACGCCTTTGATGACTATTATTGATGACGCCGAATTACCTTCTAAAGCTATTTTTCCGCCCAAAGGGGCAAATCAAAAGTTGTATGGTATTATTGGTTTGGTTTTGTCTATCATTTTTATAGTAGTAAAAAATACATATCGTAAAATAATGAAAAACTAATATTTCTACCTTATTTTTTAAAAAACACTAGATTATTTTCATGAAAGAAGTTGTAATAAAGCCAGGGCAAACCCAAAAAAACTATTGGTCGGATATATGGAGTTTTAGAGAACTTTTGGTCATATTGGCATTAAGAGACATTACTGTAAGATATAAGCAAACCTCTTTAGGTGTACTTTGGGCAGTTGTAAGACCGATTATAACCATGCTTGTTTTTGTATTTGCATTTCATAAAGTAGCTAAAATTCAGGATAAATCTGGTATAGATTACTCTGTTATCATTTTTAGTGGTATACTCATTTGGAATTTTTTTGCAACCTCATTTCAGCAAGTAAGCAATAGCATTACTGGCAACAGCAACTTGATATCTAAAGTCTATTTTCCACGTTTGATAATGGCTGTTGCTTCTATTTCAGTAGCTTTAGTTGATTTTTTAGTAGGCTTATGTGTTTTTGTTGTTTTAATGATGTTTAACGGAATTTTCCCAAGTTGGAATTTTTTATTGATACCTTTTTTCTTGATAATAGCTGCCTTGGGAGCATTTAGTCTAGGTCTTATTTTTGCTGTTTTGAATGTCCGATATAGAGATTTTCAGCAAATAGTACCCTTAGTTATTCAGTATGGATTTTTTGTATGTCCAGTAGCTTATTCTATAGTTTCTTTACAAGAAAATAGCTGGTTTGAATATTATCAATTGCTCAATCCTATAGCTGGGATTATTGAAGGTTTTCGCTGGGCTACTATTCCCAATTATCCATATTTTCATTGGAATACTTTTTTTACACCATTGGTATTTGTAATAATTTCATCAGTGTTTTCGCTTTACTTTTTTAGGAAAAAAGAAAATTCTTTTGTCGATCACATTTAATAAATTATGTTTTTTGTAAAATAAGTAAATAAATAAAAAAATTAATGTCAGTTATTTCAGCACAAAACATAAGTAAAAAGTACATAATAGACCACAAAAAAGGCAATGGTGGAGGTAATACTCTACGAGAGCTAGTTACTCAAAGTGCTAAGAATTTTTTTTCTTCGAGCAAGCAAGATTTGGCAACACATGAAGAGTTTTGGGCTTTAAAAAATGTAAGTTTTGAAATTGAACAAGGCGATAGGGTAGGTATAATTGGTTCAAACGGAGCTGGTAAATCTACTATGCTCAAAATATTAAGTCGTATTACAGAGCCATCTGAAGGGCAAATTTCTATAAAAGGTAGGGTAGCAAGTTTGTTGGAAGTAGGCACTGGTTTTCATCCTGAGTTATCTGGAAGAGAAAATATTTTTTTGAATGGTGCTATTTTAGGAATGCGTCGAGAAGAAATCAAAAGCCAGTTTGACGAAATTGTAGCATTTGCAGGCGTAGAGAAATTTTTGGATACTCCTGTTAAAAGGTATTCTTCAGGAATGTATGTTAGGTTGGGCTTTGCCATATCTGCTCATTTGAATCCAGAAATATTGATTGTTGATGAAGTTCTCGCTGTAGGTGATGTGAATTTTCAAAGAAAGTGTTTAGGGAAAATGAAAGATGTTTCTTCTACAGGAAGAACCATTTTATTTGTGAGCCATAATCTGACTGCTGTACAAGGTCTTTGCAACAAGGCAATGTTTTTACAAAAAGGCGAAATGATGGGTTTTGGTGAAACTAACCAAATATTGAGTAATTATTTAAGTCATATTCAAAAAACTGACCTTTCTAATAGTTGGGAAAAGCCAGAGGATGCACCAGGAAACGACCAAGTAAGGCTAAAAAGTATTAAAATATTACCCAAGTATATCGACGACCTCAAGCATATAGACGTACGAACTGCTTTTGATATAGAAATTGAGGTATGGAATATGGAGAATGATGTGAATTTGAATATGAGTTTACATTTAAATTCGCTTACAGGAGAATGTATTTTTAATGTAGGTACGCCATCTGTGAACATGTCTGCTGGAGTTGTAAAGTCGGTTTGTAAAATAGAAGGGAATTTTTTGAATGACGGTGCTTTTTCGGTGTCGTTTATGGTAGTGAAAGATAAATCTACGGTTGTTTATAATTTTCAAGAAATATTAATATTTGATATAGAAGATTATAGAGAAAGTACTACTTGGTACGGAAAATGGCCAGGCTATGTTCGTCCACAAATAGAATTTCCAATTTTTCAACAAGATTTTTTATAAAGCAATGATTAACGTAACCAAAACTTTTTTGCCTGATATTCAAGAATATAAAGCCTATTTGGAAGGAATATGGGAAAGAGGTCAATTGACCAACAATGGTCCACTTGTAAAAGAATTGGAGCTTAAATTAGCTGAATTTTTGGGTGTTAAGCATTGCTTTTTTGTGAGTAATGGAACAATTGCTTTGCAGATTGCTTTGAAAGTATTGAATATAACTAAAGAAGTCATCACCACACCTTTTTCTTATTGTGCTACATCTCATGCAATATTTTGGGAAAATTGTACACCAGTATTTGTAGATATTTCTCCAGATGATTTTTGTATTGATGTAAGCAAAATAGAGGCTGCCATTACGCCAAACACACAAGCAATTTTGGCTACTCACGTATACGGAAATCCTTGTGATATAGAAGCTATTAAAATACTTGCTGATAAACACAATCTTAAAGTTATTTATGATGGTGCTCACGCTTTTGGAGTTTCAGAAGGAAACAATAGTTTACTCAAACACGGCGATATAAGCACTTGTAGCTTTCACTCTACTAAAGTATTTCATACCATAGAAGGCGGTGCTATCATTACTGAAGATGATGATATGGCTTATTTAATAGATAGATACAGAAGTTTTGGACATATTGGTGACGACTATATTACTGTGGGAATAAATGGTAAAAATTCTGAATTTCATGCTGCAATGGGGCTCTGTAACCTCAATCATTTTAAGGATATAGTTGCTTCACGTAAAAGTATTTCCGATTTTTATGATAAGAATTTAGACTTTACCAGTTTGAAAAAACCTATTGTGAAATCACAAATTATTTCTAATTATGCCTATTATCCTGTTTTTTTTGAAACTGAAAGCAAACTTTTACAAGTTAAAAATGCCTTAGAATCTAATAAAATTTATCCACGTCGTTACTTTTATCCTTCTTTAAGTACTTTGAAGTTTATTTCTCCCCAAAGCAATTGCCTTATTTCAGATGATATTGCTACTAAAGCTTTGGCTTTGCCCTTATATTACGATTTGGAGTTAAAAGATCAGTCTTATATTTGTAAAATTATCAATCAGCAATTGCAAAGAATTTAGCTACGATGTCTATTTTATACTTATTACTTTTTATTGCTTTTGTTGTTGCTGTATTCAAAGTAGCAAGACAATTTTCGTCTGGTTCAGTTTCTGAAACTGTTTTAATAACATTTACATTATTTGTAAGCTGCATTATAGTTACAGGTTTTACTTTGTCTGCACTCAATTTTACACATCATACTACGATTTGGTCTTTGGCTGTATTTTTACCTTTAGGTGTAATTGGTATTATATCTAAGCTTCTGATCGTTAATAATTCAAAAGAAAATTTGCACTTTTTAACTATTCTAAAAAGTTTTAAAACTAGGTATTTAGATTTAGATATTACATTAAGAATCATCTTTGGGTGCTTATTGGGTACATTTCTTTTTGTAGAAATAATAAATTTATTGCTTATTATTTATACTGTACCTAATGAATGGGATAGTATGACTGGACATCTTAACAGATTGTTGTACTATATCCAACACCATACTATGGCACATTTTGGTGGAACCAATTGGAATATAGATACTTATCCTAAAAGTGTGTGTAACGTTCAGATTTATAGTTATTTAATGACTTCTAAGTCAGAAAATGCTTTTAAATTAATACATCATTTGTCATACTTGATGATGGGGGTTGCTACTTACGGTATAGTATCTAGAATATCCAAAAATGTAATAGCCAGTCTTTTTTCAGCATTAGTAGTTTTATTATTGCCCAATCTATTGATGCAAGTAATTAGTACAGAATCTGATATTGTTTTGGGAGCTTATTTAAGTACTTTAGTTTATTTTTTATTGAGTTATAAAGAAACTAGAAAGCTTCAGTATTTGTATTTTTCGGGTATTTGTTTTGGTTTAGCATTTGGTCACAAAATTACATTTGCTTTTTCTTTACCTCCTTTGGCTTTTATTTTTTGGTATGCTATTTTTTTAGACTCTAAATTTAAAATTCTGAATTTAGCTACAATTAAAGAATATTTCACATTATCTAAATTTAGAATTAAAGCTTTTATTTTTAGGCTCAAACATTTGGTATTTGCCGTATTTATTGGTTTGATTTTGTTTACATTTCCAACTGGATATATAAAAAATATCCAAGTATTTGGGCATCCTATTGGACCACCTACTGCTTTAAAACACCAATCGATAGAAAGAGCTGGTTCCAAAAAGAATTTATTGATACAAGGCTCAAGAAATGTTATAAGATATGGATTTGATTTTTTTAATTTAGATGGTTTTAGGAATATTTCAATAGGCAATAAAATTAACAATTTTATTAAAAAGCCATTTGTAGCTTTAGAAAGAAAAAGCCCACTTCACTTAGAAACAAAAACAGAATTTACCATTATTCCTTTTACTTATTCAAAGCGATATGAATTTTATAATTGCAATCCATTTTGGGGTATTTTCGGATTTGCTTTGTTGTTGCCATTGCTAATTATTTCAATGTTTAAATTTAAAAACATACAAATTAGTTATTTGGTTTTTGGTATTGCATTTTTGTTACATTTTTTAGCCCTTTCATATACAGCTCCTTACGACCCATGGAAAGGAAGATACACGATAAGTACAATTGTTTTTGCAGTTGTTTTTTTTGTTAAACTTTTTGATGGTAATCGTTTAAGAACCCAATGGCTTAATATTTATTTGGTGTTGATTACTGTGATAGGTTGTGTATCTGCAATTTTGACTATTATTTACAACGAACGTTGTTATCCTTTTTCAACTAGTACTAAAAAATCGGCATTTAAAACAGATAGATTAGCTATGTTAACTATTGTAAGACCAGATTTGTACGACCCTTACATGAAATTCAATAAATTAGTTCCTCAAAATGCGGTAGTTGCTTTGGCTACCATCAATGATGACTTCGAATACCCATTGTGGGGAGATAAATTGACAAGAAAAATATATGCTGTAAATCCTTTTGAAAAAGGCTTGCAATCATTGCCTGCTGATACTGAATATTTGTTTTTTGCTAAAAGTGTGATAAGTCCGATACCAGGCGATTTAAGACTTAGTAACGACAAGGTATTTAAAGACATTATCGTAAAAGCAGAAGACTATTATTTGCGTAAAATAAAATAAAATTTTTGTTAATTTACACTCCCCAAACAGCCTAATTACCTTAAAAATATGAAAATTGCTATCATGCAACCTTATATATTTCCATATATTGGATATTTTCAGTTGATAAATGCAGTTGATAAATTTATTGTCTATGACGACGTGAGTTTTATCAACAAAGGATGGATAAATAGAAATAAAATTTTAGTAAATGGTCAAGAAAATACTTTTACTATACCATTAATAGAAGCAAGTCAAAACAAATTAATAAATACAATTGCGATTCAAAAAAAAGAACTTTGGTTGCCCAAGCTGTTGAAAACTATTGAACAATCTTATAAAAAATCGCCTCAATTTGAAGAGATATTTCCTATTATACAATCTATTTTTCAATCGGAATATTCAACTATTAACCAATTGATCATTGAAAGTACAAAACAGATATGTAATTATTTAGCAATAAAAACTCAAATTGTTGATAGTTCATGTTTATATAACAACCAACACCTCAAAGCACAAGAAAGAATACTTGATATTTGTAAACAAGAAAATTGCACAGAATACATCAATCCAATAGGTGGAATAGAACTTTACAATAAAAATGATTTTTTTGAAAAAGATATACAGCTTTATTTTTTAAAAACAAAAAGTATTGAATATCAGCAGTTTAAAAATAATTTTGTACCTTATCTTTCTATATTAGATGTATTAATGTTCAATTCTAAAACAGAAATTGAAACTTTGCTGAACGAATACGAATTATTATAGTCTACTTTTCGGGAAATTTGTTTGATTTGTTTGTATTTTTATGAAATCAAATATTACAATTCATAATAAAATTGAATGGCAAAAGTAATCATATTCGGAACAGAACTTGTAGCAGAGCTAGCACATTACTATTTGACTCACGACTCTGAACATGAAGTTGTGGCATTTTCGGTGCATCAAGCTTATATCAAAGAAAATACATTTTGTGGCTTGCCAATAATACCATTTGAAAATATAGAAGAACAATTTTCTACTGAAGAATTTTGGTTTTTTGTGCCATTGTCTGAACGAAAAATGAACATGGTAAGAGCCGAAATGTATTCTCAAGTTAAAGAAAAAGGCTATAAATGTATAAGTTATATAAGTTCAAAAGCTACAGTACTTACAACAGACATTGGCGAGAATTGTTTTATACTAGAAGATAATACCATACAGCCATTTGTAAAAATAGGCAATAATGTTGTGCTTTGGTCAGGAAACCATATTGGTCATCATTCTACCATCAAAGACCATGTATACTTTACGTCACACGTAGTGCTTTCTGGTAGATGTGTAGTAGAATCTTATTGTTTTTTTGGTGTAAATGCTACTATCAGAGATGGCGTACATTTGGCTGAAGGTACTTTAATAGCCATGGGGACAAACTTTGCTGGTAAAAAAACAGACGAATGGGGTATTTATAAAGGTAACCCTGCAGAAAAATCTAAAGTATCGAGTAAAGATATTCGATTATAAAAACATAATATTTTGCTAAACAAATTTTAAAAATAAAAATGAATTGGAATAAATTAGGAATAGTTTTTAATACCAGTAAATCAGACTCTTGGAGTCAATCACATGCCCAAGTTCCATTTGCTTTTCCTTTGGACGAACAAACTATTAGAGTTTTTTACGCCACAAGAGATCAAGATAGTAAATCGGCAGTTTGTTTTGTGGATGTTGATGCACAAAATCCTACAACAATAAAATATCAACACGACAAACCGTGTTTTAGTGCAGGTAAACTAGGCTATTGCGACGATTCTGGAACGATGCCTTCCTGGTTTTTACGTGACGAAAATAGAATTTTGCTATATTATACGGCATGGAATAGTAGTAAAACAGCTTCTTACAGATTATCAATTGGTTTAGCAGAAAGTACAGACAATGGTCTTACATTCAATAGATTATTTGAAGGTCCTGTTTTAGACAGAGGTACATTTGACCCTATTTGGGTAGGGCAACCTTGCGTACGAAAAGAAGGAAATAAATGGAAAATGTGGTATTTGTCTTGTGTGAAAATAGAATATATAAATAATCATCCAGAACCATTTTATGATGTAAAATATGCTACTTCAAACGATGGGATAAATTGGCATAAAACAGGAAATGTATGTATAGCTTTAGATGAATTTACAGATGCAATCGGAAGACCGTCGGTAATATTTGAAGATGGTATTTATAAAATGTATTATTCTTACAGAAGTGCTAATGGCTATAGAAATGATGTTACAAAAAGCTATAGATTGGGATATGCAGAGTCTATCGATGGTATAGTTTGGACTAGAAAAGACAATGAAATGAATCTTAAAAATAGCTCTGAAGGGTGGGATTCAGAAATGACTACTTACCCAAATGTAGTACAACTAAATGATAGAAAGTTGATGTTTTACAATGGAAACGGTTTTGGGGCATCGGGTTTTGGTGTTGCGGTAGATTTTAAAACGAAATAAATTTTTAGTTTTAAAATCAATGATACATAAAGAGTCTAAATACATTTAAATATTTTAAATGTGTTAGCTATTAAAATATATTATGAAATTAAGTGTAACAGTACAAACTTACAATCACGAAAAATATATTGCACAAACATTAGAAAGTGTTGTTAATCAAGTTGTTGATTTTGAATTTGAAGTTTTAGTAGGTGATGATGCTTCAACAGATAGAACACCACAAATCATTTTAGAATACCAACAAAAATATCCTCATCTTATAAAACCATTGTTGCATCCTAAAAATTTGGGTGGATTTGCAAAAAATAATGTGATAGCTACATTGGCATTAGCAAAAGGCAAATACATAGCTGCCATGGATGGTGATGATTATTGGGTAGATAATACAAAATTACAACAACAAGTAGATATTTTGGATAAACACCCCGAGCATGTTGCTTGTTTTCATAACGCTAGAATTGTTTTTGATGATAATTCGCATCCAGACATGTTTGTGAACGATGATAATCAAAAAATCATCACAACTGTAGATGATTTAGTGGGTGAAGACGAAGTTTGGTATATGGCTACATCTGCTGTAGTATTCAGAAATGGTATTATTAATCATTACCCCAAATGGTTTCATGAATCGAAAAGTGGAGATATACCTAGATATATTTTACTGGGAAAAAACGGAGGTAGCTTTTATTATATCAATAAAGTAATGTCTGTTTACAGAAAAAATAATGGTGGAATGAGTTTTACAGATAGTAAGCAAGATGCTGGTTTTTTAATAAATAGAATAGGTATGTACAATGGTATCGACTTAGAGCTCGGCTACAAATATCATCATAGAGTACGCAAAAATACAGCTAGATATTATTTGATGTTAGCTAATTCTATTCAATACTGCAACAATCCTTTCATGAGTAGATTTTATGCCATGAAATCTTTGTACTTATCTAGAAAAAACACAAACGAACATTTTAAAAATGTGATGCAAGATTATATAATCCCTAAGTGGATGATGGATTTTTATGCAAACACAAAACAATTAATTTTTAAATAGTAATTTTTATGCTTTTAGTTGGTTTAGACATCGGCACTTCGTCAATCAAAGCATCTGTTATAGATGCCAACACAGGTAATTTATTAGCTTCGGCAACTTACCCCGAAACGGAAAATTCTATAGAATCTGACCAACCTGGTTGGGCTGAACAAAATCCAGAAATGTGGTGGGAATGTGTAAAGAATGCAATTTTATTGTGCAATGCTTCTAAAAAATACAATCCACTTGATATTGCAGCCATAGGAATTGCATATCAAATGCATGGGCTGGTTTTGGTAGATAAAAATCACAAAGTGTTGCGTCCGTCTATTATTTGGTGTGATAGCCGTGCAATTGCTACAGGAGAGCAGGCTGCCCAAATATTAGGTAATGATGTTTTGACAAATAATTTATTGAACTCTCCGGGCAATTTTACAGCTTCAAAGTTGGCTTGGGTGAAAAACAATGAACCAGCTATTTACCAAAATATTCATAAAGTAATGTTGCCTGGTGACTTTATAAGTATGAAACTTACGGGTGAAATTTCAACCACTAACAGTGCACTTTCTGAAGGTATTTTCTGGGATTTCAAAACCAATACTATTTCTGAAGATGTATTAAAAGTATTTGATTTTTCAATAAGTATACTTCCAGAAGTAAAAAGTGTATTTTCAAATCATGGATATTTAACAGCCGACATAGCTAAAGAGCTAGGTTTGAATCAGCAAGTTTCGATTACTTATAAAGCTGGTGACCAACCCAATAATGCTTTTTCTTTGAATGTTTTAGAACCAGGTGAAGTAGCAGCTACAGCTGGTACTTCTGGTGTTGTATATGCAGTAACCGACCAAATAGCGTGCGACGAAACTTTTAGAGTAAATACTTTTGCCCATGTAAATCACCAATTTCAAAATAAAAATAGATTGGGCACATTGCTTTGCGTTAATGGAACTGGTATTTTAAATAGATGGGTGAAAAATAACTTTGTTCCTCATTTAAGCTACCAAGAAATGAATGATTTAGCAGAGCTTACTGCTGTAGGAGCTAATGAGCTTTTTGTTTTTCCTTTTGGAAATGGAGCTGAACGAATGCTCAAAAACAAAAATATTGGCTCTCATTTTTTAAATTTAGATTTTAATCAACATTCCATTGGTCATATTATCAGAGCATCTCAAGAAGGAATTGCTTTTTCATTAAAATATGGTATGGATATAATGGCTCAAAATGGAACTAATCCAAAAGTGATAAGGGCAGGCAAGGCAAATATGTTTTTGAGCCCATTGTTTACTCAGGCTTTAGTAAATACCACTGGAGTAGCTGTAGAAATGTACAATACAGATGGTGCAAAAGGAGCGGCAATTGGTGCTGGTATGGGTGTCGGTTTTTATTCTTCATACAAAGATGCTTTTAGAAATCTAGAAATTGTACAAACAGTAGAGCCTAATAGTCAATTGAAAGATGCTTATCAGCAAGTTTATCAAGAATGGAACAATAATTTAGAAAGTTTGTTGTGTAAATAAATCAAGTTACCCTTATGAAAGCTACATTATTTACTTGTTTAGTTTTTTGTTTGATTTTTTCTTGCCAAAAGGATAGAACTCCTGATGCCGTAATTACAATAGATGAAAAAATTAATTTAAATCCTGAAGTTGCTTCAGTGATTGAAGGTAAAAGTGTTGAATTTAAAGCACAATTTTATAATAACAAAGGTGTAGAGTCTTCGAGCGATTTGCCAATTGCCTGGGAAAGCTCAGACCCAACTATTGCTGTTGTAGAAAAAGTTCTAACCAATAATTCTGTAACTGTTAAAGGTCTAAAAAAAGGAAAAGTAATAATAAAAGCCCTTTATTCTAAAGCTAGTAAAACTGCGATTTTGAATGTAATCAATCGTGATGTAACATTGAGTGAAGTTGTTGCTATTGAAATTGAAGGAGAAGGTAAAGATTTGTTGATAAATGAGAATAAGCAGCTTACCGCCAATGCATTGAATATAAATAATTCAATTATAGAAGCTGAAAAAATAGTATGGTCATCTTCAAACACAGCAGTGGCTACAGTAAATGAGTTTGGGGTAGTAACAGGAATTTCGTCAGGTTCAGCTATTATTACAGCTTCTTTGAATGGTATTACTAGTAAAGGATTTGAAGTGGTTTTACCTAAATCAGGTAAATTTGGTTCTATTACTTCTTATAAAGCAAATGGAACGGTAGAGTTAATAGAAGAAAATGGCGTTTTGTCTTTAAATTTTAAAAATGATTTTTCTATTAGTAAAGATATTGATTTTAAAGTATACCTATCTAACACAGCTCGATCGATTTCTAATAGTGTAAATTTAGGGTCATTAAAGAAACTTTCTGGTGAACAAAAATATATTATACCCAGTAATGTGAAGATTAACGACTATGCTTACGTAGTGATTTGGTGTCAAGCTTATAATGAATTTATAGACTGTGCTAAATTATAATTACAAATCGTTCGAGATTAACAAAGAAGTTTATAAAAAAAGCTAATTTCAAATCGTTCGAGATTAACAAAGAAGTTTATAAAAAAAGCTAATTACAAATCGTTCGAGATTAACAAAGAAGTTTATAAAAAAAGCTAATTACAAATCGTTCGAGATTAACAAAGAAGTTTATAAAAAAAGCTAATTACAAATCGTTCGAGATTAACATACAAATTCATAAAAAAAGCTAATTGAATAATTAGCTTTTTTTATGAAAAATACATTTCTAATTTGATTTTGGGGCAACAAAAGCAAATGGTTTCCAGATATTATTTTTTGCATTAAAATCTGGGAAATCTTTGTTTGGGTCTATAGTTATTTGTTTGATAGCTTTTGTAGTATTGCTTTTGAAAGTCCAAGTGCTGCCTCTTTGCCATATTTCTACAGGCAATTTTACCAAATCTTTATTTCCGTCAATTGTTTCTATTTCTATTTCAACTGGCATAGCAAATTTTTCAAGATTTTCTATTGTAATCAATGCACCTTTTTCTGGATTTTGATCTACATACAAAACTTCTTTTACCGCTTGGTCTAGCTTCCAAGTTTGGTAAAACCAGCCTTTCCAAAACCACGAAAGGTCTTCGCCTGTTGCGTCTTCCATAGTTTTGAAAAAATCGTTTGGTGTAGGGTGTTTGAAAGCCCAACGATTGATATAAGTTTTGAAAGCAAAGTCGAAATTTTCTTTTCCAATAACTTTTTCTCTTAACAATTTCAACCCAATTGCAGGTTTATAATAAGCTTCAAAACCTAGTCCACGTGATTGAATTACGTCAGGAATAGTCATGATAGGCTCAGCAGATTCTCTGAAAAGTTTTTGAGCCATGTCATGCATGTTCATTTTGGGTTCTTTGTATTCACCTTTATTAAAGTCGTCCATAGAAAAGTCGTTGATAAAGGTATTGAAACCTTCGTCCATCCACGCAAATTTTCTTTCGTTAGAACCTACAATCATCGGAAACCAGTTGTGCCCAAACTCATGATCGGTTACGCCAAATAATCTTTCTTTTTCGGCATCCATTCCACAAAATACAATACCAGGGTATTCCATGCCTGTAATCAATCCACCAACGTTTATAGCTGTAGGATAAGTGTATTCATACAGATTTTTTGAATAATATTCTATTGATGCTTTGGTATATTCTGTTGAACGAGACCATTTGTTTTGCCCCACAGACTCTGACGGATAAGCAGAAATGGCCAAACATTTTTTCCCTGAAGGTAAATTTATTTTGGCAGCGTCTAATATAAATGCTTTTGAACTGGCAAAGGCAATATCTCTAGCATTGATACATTTGTATTTCCATGTGATATTTCCTTCTGTTTTTGGGCGAGTTTCTTTGTTGTCAATTTCATCTTTCGAACGAATCATCACAGTTTCGTTTGAATTATAAGCTTTAGCTATTCTATTATTTTGCTCAGAGGTATATACTTCTGATGGATTTAGCAATTCGCCAGAAGCTACCACAATATGGCTTGCAGGTACAGTAATGCTATAATCGAAATTTCCATATTCTAAATAAAACTCACCAGCACCTAAGTAAGGCATTGAATTCCAACCTTCTATGTCATCATAAACCGCCATGCGTGGATACCATTGTGCAATTTCGAAGATTACACCATTTTTTGTTTCCTCATAACCCATTCTGTCTGAGCCATATCTTGGTATTTTGAAATCGTATTCTATTTTTATTTTGGCAACACCTGATTTTTCAGAAAGTGCTGTGTTTAATTTTAGCATTAAACGGGTATCAGTAACCGTAAAATCCACTTTTTTACCATCAACAGTTACGGATTTTAAATTATATCCACCTTCAAAACCCGTGTTTCCAAAGCGTCCACCAGTGATAGGAGTGGTCAAAGAACCTTTAGAATCTTGTTTGAACTGGTTTTGGTCTAGTTGTAACCAAAGAAATGGCAATTTGTCGGGCGAAAAGTTTTTGTAAGTGATTTCTACATCGCCGCTCAATTCCTTTTTTTCTTCGTTTAGCTGAATATTGATTTTATAGTCTGCCGTATTTTGCCAGTATTGAACACCTGGAGCCCCTGTTCCAGAGCGGGTAGGCGTAGCTGAGCTGTAATTGAAAAGTGGGTTGAACAATTCGTATTGGCTGTAGCTCGATTTGTTTTGGGCGTTCAACCCCCAACCTAATAAAAGTAATGAAGGTATTAAAATTTTTTTTTTCATTTTTTTGTTTTTATGTTACAATCAAAACGTTGCAATTAGTCTTATAATATTATTTCAAGTCAAAATTTAAAGCATTTAATTGC
>JAGNSI010000136.1 GCA_017988135.1 Pseudarcicella sp. | reverse complement strand
TCAGCCAAATATAAAAAGAGAAGGTATTTTAGCAATAATAGCTGATTTTGATGGGCTGGTCATAAGAAGTAAAACTCAAATAGATAAGTGTTTTTTAGAAAAAGCCATTCGACTTAAATTTATAGCTAGGGCAGGAGCAGGCTTAGATTTGATAGATTTGAAATTAGCCGACGAACACAATATTCAAGTGTTTGCTGCTAATGAAGGAAATAAAGATGCGGTTGCTGAGCATGTGTTGGGTATGATACTTTGCTTGTTAAATCATATCAATTGGTCAGACCAAGAAGTACGCAACGGTATTTGGCTCAGAGAAGAAAACAGGGGTGTGGAGCTAAAAGGCATGACAGTGGGAATATTGGGTTATGGCAATATGGGTAGGGCTTTAGCTCAACGATTGCGTTCTTTTGGAGTGGAAATTTTAGCATATGATATTGATGAAAATATTGTTTTTGAAGATTTTGTTCGAAAATCTACATTAGAGAATATTTATGAAAAAACAGATATTTTAAGTATTCATTTGCCTCTTAATTCCGAAACAAAGTTGTTATTTGATGATCAATATTTGCAAAATTTCAAAAAAAATATCTTTGTTGTCAATTCTTCAAGAGGTGAAATAGTTTCGTTAGCTACCATTAAAGAGGGTTTGGTTGCTGGTAAAATAAGAGGAGCTTGCTTGGATGTGTTGGAAAAAGAAAAATTTGCTTTGCTTACTGATTTTGAACAAAAGTTATATCAAGAGCTTTTTTCTTTTAAAAATACCTTGTTTACGCCACACGTAGCTGGATGGACACAAGAAAGTTATGTAAAAATAAATGATGTTCTTTTTTCTAAAATTCAAAGTTTTTTAAAGAATTAGGCGGTTAATATTAGATTTTTAAAAATGTTATATCCTCAAAATATTGAGCACAAATTAGGCTTCGATCAGGTTAGAGAAATATTAAAAGAGACTTGTGTGAGCTCGTTGGGGCGGTCATATGTTGATAAAATTCGTTTTACAGACAATTTTGGAAATATTCAAAAAATGATTGCACAAGTAGTTGAGATGAAAGAAATAATGGCTTTTGATCAAGCTAATTTTCCTGCTCAAAATTTTTTGGATATCAATCATCATATTTCAAAAGCCGCTATTGAAGGTGCTTTTTTGTATGAAACAGATTTTTTTGAAGTAAATAAATTTATTGCAACAGTAGTAGATTGTTTGCGATTTTTTCAGAATAAAGATGAAAATGTTTTTTTGTCGTTGAAAGAATTGGCCAGCCATGCTTTTAGGGAAATTACTGATTCTGAAACTGAATTAACTCAAGTAAAAAGTAATAATCCACTGTCGGATTTTAAAACTATTTCTGATTTTATTGTAAAAATTATTGATGATAGAGGAAAGTTAAAAGATAACGCATCCTCTACTTTACAAAGTATACGTAGAAATCTATATGACGAGCAAAATAGTTTAAGAAAAAAGCTGGATTCTTTTATGAAGCAAGCCAGAAGTAATGGCTGGATTACCGATGATTTTTCGTTGACAGTACGGAACGGTAGGATGGTGATACCTTTGATAGCAGAACATAAAAGAAAAATAAAAGGTTTTGTTCATGATGAATCTGATACCGGTAAAACTGTTTTTTTAGAACCCGCCGAAGCATTGGAGTCTAACAATACGATAAGGGCTTTGGAGCTTGCCGAAAAAAGAGAAATTGAAGCAATTCTCCGATCGCTTACTCAGCAAATAAGACCTTTTTTGCCTATACTTAAAAAAGCAAATCGTTTTTTAGGAATTATAGATTTTGTTAGAGCAAAAGCTATTTTTGCTTTGAAGTACAAAGGAATAGCTCCTTTTTCTGCAAACAGTACTTTGGCAGATTGGAGGTGTGCTTTTCATCCTTTGCTGTATTTGTCTTTTCAAAAGCAATCTAAAAGCATTGTGCCACTTACTTTGCAACTGAATGACGATCAACGTATTTTGGTGATATCAGGTCCTAATGCTGGAGGTAAATCTGTAGCCCTGAAAACCATAGGTTTGGTGCAGTATATGTATCAATGTGGAATGTTGGTGCCTATGAACGAAGATTCTACAATTGGCATTTTTAAAAATATTTTTATTGATATAGGAGACGAACAAAGTCTTGAAAATGATTTGAGTACCTACTCATCTCATCTTACAAATATGAAATATTTTTTATCTTTTTCTAATCCTAAAACTTTGTTTTTAATCGATGAGTTTGGTACGGGAACAGAGCCTTCTTTGGGAGGTGCTATTGCCGAATCGATATTGGAGGAATTGAATAAAACCCACGCTTATGGTGCTGTAAATACGCATTATACCAATTTGAAGACTTTTGCAGACAGAACTTCTCAGGTTGTAAATGCTGCCATGAAATACGATAGCCTTTTGTTGGAACCTAAGTATGAGCTAGAAATAGGTTTGCCAGGAAGTTCATTTGCTTTTGAAATTGCTACTAAAATAGGATTGTCTGATGGAGTTATTCAAAAAGCAAAGAAAAAGTTGGGTAGTTCGCAGGTGAATTTTGAGAAATTAATCAAAGAATTGGAAGTTGAGAAAGCTGTTTTTCAAGAGAAAAATATTGATAATGCTCAAAAGCAAAGAAAATTGGATAATGTATTGCAGCAATATGATTCGCTGAAAAAACATTTAGACAATGAGAAAAAAAATATTCTAAATTTAGCAAAATTGGAAGCTAAAGAATTATTGAAAAATGCCAATAAAAAGATAGAGCTTACAATCAAAGAAATTAAAGAAAATAAAGCAGATAGTGAACTTACAAGAGACATTAGGCAGCAATTGACTACTTTCAGTGAAAGTTTAGTGACTGATAAAGTTCAGAAATTAGAAGTACCTAAAAGTAAAGACAAAACCGAAGACGATGTAGCAATACAAGTGATTTCGGGTGAAATAGTAGTAGGTTCTTTGGTAAGAATAAAAGGAGATTTAGATAAAGATAGTCAAGCTTTTGGTGAGGTGTTGAATCTGAGAGGGAAAGATGCAGAAGTAAGTATGGGAGCCTTGAAAATGACGATTAAGTTGAATAGGTTAGAGAAAATATCCCGAAAAGAATTTAAAAAGAAAAGCAATGCTGTAGGAATGCATGGGATAGATTTAAACGAAAAAATGATTAATTTTTCGTTCAATTTAGATCTTAGGGGAAAGCGAAGCGAAGAAGCAATGATGGAGGTGGATAGTTTTATGAATGATGCTATAATGCTGGGATATCAAGAGTTGAGAATTGTACATGGCAAAGGTGACGGAATTTTGAGGACTTTAATAAGGAATCAACTTAAAGGTTACAGTCAAGTCAAGAAGACCACTGATGAACATGCCGATAGGGGAGGTGCTGGTGTTACAATTGTTACAATGAATTGATTCCGTATAAGACAAAAAAACTCAAATTGTTCAATTTAAACAATTTGAGTTTTTTTATGCATTAAATTTTAATTTAATCTATAATTTTTACGCCTATTATTTCTACTCTTCTTTCCTTAGATGGAGCTAAGTCGTAGATAGATAGTTTAGTGTTTTTGTCGTCGTCGCTGATGCCTGTTGCTGAAGCGTTTTCACCGTTTGCTTCTTCAGTAATTTTTATTTTTCCTGATTCAACATATTGTTTTAGATTGCCACCATTTTTACTGCCCAATTCGTTCAATATACTATTTATCCTTCTTTTGGTAAGATTGGTATTGTAGTCGTTAGCAGCTAATGGGCTTGCAAATCCTTTTACAGTCAGTTCTACCGACTTGCCAGCTTTTAGTTTTTCTGAAAGTTTTTCTGAAAGACTTTTCAGGTCATCATAACCTTTCTTTACTTCATTTTCAAAGAATCCTTTTATTGAATTTTTCTGATCGTCGCTGTCTTGCTGAATAGCAAAATTACTTTTTTGAGCTATGTAACTATTGTATGTTTTACCGTAGCTGAGTAAAGTAGTACTGGCTGTGCTGTTTTTGTTTGGCTGATCGTTGTCGAAATACAATACTACTGGTGAAAATTCTTCTAAAGTTTGACTTGCAGCTACAGGTGGTGGCGGTGGAGTCATTGTGTCTGGCGTAGAAACATTGCTCGCACTTGTTTCTATTGAGGTATTATCTGTATTTACAGCTGGTTTTTCACATCCTTTCATCAGCCACCAAGCTAATGCACCCAAAAGTAATAAACCTAGCAAGGGTAGTAACCATTTGGGTAATCCTCCTGCAGCTACTTCCTCAATTTCTGGAGCTACATAGGCTGCTTTAGGTACTTCTACTTCTTTTTTTGGTGCTACATAAGCCGCAGCTTTAGGTGTTTCTACATCTTTAGAATTTGCTGCGAAGCTTGTGGCAGCGGCTGCTACAGTGGTGGCAGCGGCAATGATTGGAGTAATAACTTCGGCTGGTTTTTCTACAATAGGTGCCAACAGTGGGAATAATGCAAATAATTCGTCTTTGCTTTTTGCACCACAGCTACGAGCTATTTCTTGGTGATTTCCCGCTTTTAAAATAACATAATGAACGCCTTTTCTTTCTAAAAATGAATAGCGTTCTTTGATAACACGGTTGGATTCTACAGATTTTATGCCATTATCTCTGGCCGCTAAAGATGGATAACCTTCGCTACGGAGCAATACTTTTTCGTTATTGTTTACCACAGAAAAGTAATATTCATTGTCTGTAGTGCTTTGGAAAGTTCTGATGTCGCTTGAGGCCGAATCTGATTTTCCAGCATAAGCATCACAACCCAAATAGTTATCTTCCTCACGGTCTTTGTCGGCAATATTAAGGTTATCAGCTACCAAACTGTTTGCGGCCGCAACTACAGGTAAGTTCCAAGTGTAGTCTAAGTTTGAACCTTCAGCTAAAAATGGAAAAAAACCATATAAAGCTTGTAAAGATTCATAGCCACAACTACGAGCTATTTCTTGGTGGTTGCCCGCTTTTAATGTTACATAATGTTTGCCATTGGCTTCTATAATCGAATACCTTTCTTTTTTTTCACGATTGGTCAATACAGACTTTATTCCATTGTCTCTAGCTGGCACATTGGTGTATCCTTCGCTTCGGAAGTATACATTTCCTTGGTGGTCAATCATTGAGAAATAATGTTCTCCATTGTCTGGATTGGTGAAAATTAAAAACCCTTTTTGTGGGCTTTCTGCATGTCCCTGGTAGGCTTCGCATTTTAAGTAGTTGTCTTCGAATTGATTAGAAGTTGCCATAGTGATGAAATTGTGGAGTTAATAACGATGAAATAATTTGCTTTTTTGCTATGTTTTTTTCGTTAGTTTTTGTTTGTTAAATGCTTAATTTTAGTAAAAATATAAATTTTTCTGAAATAATATAATTTATTTTATTTTTTATTTAGTTGCCTCGTTATTAGTTTTAGAAATAAAAAACAAGAAAGATTAAGATTTTGAAATAAATTTGGATAAAATACATTCGGGATAGGGCAGACTTATGGTTTCTGATTTCGTAATCCGATATTCACTTGTACTTTCTCTTTTTGTAGTTTGTATTACTGTAAAAGCTCTATTTTTTTCGTTAAAACTTTTTTTATAAAATAAATTAGTCGATTAGGTATACTGCTTAAAATTCAGAGAGCGTTTCGCTCGATTCGTTCGCAAACACGCCCGCTAATTGTTCGCTGACTATTTTCTTGCCATGCCATAAATGCACAAAATATTTTGTTTTTAATTATTTTGATGAGCATTTTGAGGAGGTGTTTGCGGACGAATCGAGCGGGACGTTCTATATTATGGTAGGTCGTAGCGGATTAGAATCGTTGTTATGGATGTAAACTTTTTCATTTAAAGTGTTTTTCAATTTCAATTTTATATTTCTTGCTCTGTTTTAAGTACTCATAAATCACAAATCCATATACTATTGGTAAAATTATTAGTCCACCATTATTCAAGTCTGTTCGCAATGAACAAAGAATTAAGGTAGTTACAAAAAGTAAAAAAAGAATTACTGAAAAGTGTAATCGCATTTTTACCTTGATAGTGCTTTTAATTTCATTAGTTACTACGCCTTTAAGTACTGGAACAAATGAATTTCGTTTTTTAATAACTGGTAAAATGTCAAATACATTTTTATTAATTTTTCCAATAAATGGTTTGTTTTTGTAGTCAAAGTTGATTGAGAACCAAGGTGATTTATCTGTGCAAATTATATTTTGCAATATTTCAATATTTTCACTTTGGTTTTCACTTGTTT
>JAGNSI010000032.1 GCA_017988135.1 Pseudarcicella sp. | reverse complement strand
TTTTGCAAACCCTACATAGCTAAAAAGTAAGCTATCGCCAGGATAAACGTCCATCGAAAAGTTTCCAAGATTGTCAGAAATAGCACCTCTTCCTGCCCTTTCGTTTAGAATATAAGCATTTGGCAGATATTCGTTGGTTGATTGATTGAGAATAATACCATTCATTTGTATGGATTTTACCTGCCCTTGCGAAAAGGATAAAAAAGGAAGCAGTGCTATCCAGGCCAGTAAATGCCATTTTGATGGTAACATATATTTATTTTTTTATAACATCATAAAGGTATGTTATTTGTTAAAAGCAAGCAAATTTAGAATCTTGCTTTTAACATATTTTAACAGCTAATTTTTTAATTTTGATAAAGGCTCATTAGCTTTAAAAAAGTAATGATAAAAGGTATTGAGAGTAGCAAACCATCGAATCTATCTAAAAATCCCCCATGACCTGGGATAATTGAGCCCGAATCTTTTATCTGAATGCTTCTTTTGAAAAGAGACTCCACTAAGTCGCCATATGTACCTGCTACTACTATAATAATGCCGATAACAAACCATTCGCTAACTTCTAAATCTGTAAAATATATTGAAAGAATAAATGCAACTAACATTGAAGACACAAGACCACCCAATGTGCCTTCCCACGATTTCTTGGGTGATACTCTTTCAAAAAGCTTGGTTTTTCCAAATTTTGTACCTGCAAAATAAGCACCAGTGTCAGATGCCCATAATAAAAATAAGCAACCCAATACTTTTTGATAGCTATAAGTTTGATTTTCTATGAATGCTAAAACTGTAAGTAAAGCAAAAGGTAAAGCTACATATATGATTCCCAAAAAAGTGTAAGCTATATTTTTGAAGGGTTTTTTGTCATTTTCTTTATACAATTTTATGAAAAATATACTGGCGAGTAGCGGTGAAAGTATATAATAATTTTGATAATCTATTTTTCCTTTTTCTATCAAAAATGTAAGTATATGCAATATTACTCCACACAATGTTCCATAATATTTTAAGGGTTCGTTTCCATTGATACCCAGTAGTTTATAAAATTCTAATTGAGCAAATATACCTATTAGTAGAAATAAACCTAAAAATGTATAGTCGCTATAATAAATACAAAATATCAAAAAAGGAACAGCAATCACAGCAGCTATTACTCTTTGTTGTAAGTTTGACATTCCTTGTAATTTTTTATTCATCTTTTTTGTGTTTTTTTGTAGAAATAAAATTTAATATATTAATGATTTATTTTTTTTGTAAATCAAATAAATGATTGTGCTACTTAGTAATGCACTTATCATTGCTTGAATAGTATCTATTTGGATGTCGTCTGGGTTTGTTTGAATGGTTTTGTTTTGGTACAAATAGCTCATCAAAAGTACAAATCCATTGTTTATGAAATGTGCTAAAATCGGAATCCAAAGATTGTTTGACCAAAAATACAGATATCCAAATAATGCACCGAGCAACATTCTTGGGAAAAATCCTAAAAATTGAACATGAATAGCTGAAAAAATAATAGCACTTGCCCAAATAGCAATATGGTGATTTTGGGTTGATTTTAAAATAAGATTTTGTAAAACTCCTCTAAAAGTTATTTCTTCACCTACCGCAGCAAGTCCGGCTATTACAATTAAGCCAATTATGAATTCTTCTATACTTTTGAAATTTACTAAAAAATGGGTCAATTTTGCAGCGGCATCTTCTTTTTCTATCATCCATTTTAATGATTCAGGAAGAGGTATTTGTTTATTTAACGCATTTATCCACTCATTCAATGGCATTATTGCAATCACTAAAATGGGTACTAATAGCCATAATAAATTATGATTTACATGATCTTGAGTGAAACTTCTTAACGATTGTTTTTCAATATATTTCCAAAATATTATTGGGCTTACAACAAAAGCAAAAAGAGCCGAAAACCATTGCATCGCCATTAGGGCATTCCAGCTATTGTCGTAATTTTGTGGATTTATCATTAAATCTTCAAAATATTTTTGAAATACAATAGGATCTGATTTGGTTATCAAAAGCATTGCCATTGTTCCTATTACTCCGCCTATAACCATTCCTATCATTGTAAAACCAAAGAAAATCAATAGTTTAGAGAATAATTTGTTTTCGTAGCCTGTATTTTTACTTGTCATTTATTTTATATTGAAGTCTTTTTGAAAGTAAATTTACTCAAAAAATACAGCTATATCTGTCTTGCTTTCGACTAATCTGTAATTTTTGTTTTAATTTTTCTTGATTTTGTATTTTAAATATAATTATTTTAATATTGTATTTTGTTTTTTAAATATTTATTTATACTATTGTAATTATGTAAGGTTAATAATTAACACACTTATTGCCTTTATTCATTTCTTTATTAATCCCTATCTTACGGGCTTTACAAAAAGCAAATATGTTTCGCTAGTCTGTTGGATTTTAAAAAACAACAAATCAAAATGAAAAAATCATCTTTTTTCCGTTATTTAATAGCGGTCGTTATTGCTACTTCTGTGATATCATGTCAAAGTGTTCAAGAAGAGACTAGTACAATTGTACAGAAGCCTTCATCAGCTAAATTGGTTGCTGGGTGCAATTTGTACGCATTGTCACTTTCGGGTTATTCGGGTACGCCAGTTTCTGCGGGTTTGCAGTCTTATATTCACAAAGTAGATCCATGTACAGGAGAGATAAGTACAGTTGTGGAAATTAAAGAATCAGGTGTTACCTCGGTTACGAGTGTAACAGGTTTGTCAAATATGATAGGTAGTACTACTGGTGCATGGGGTACAACAGGAAAGAATTCTAATTTTCCTACCAAAATACTTAAAATTGATGTAACAACTGGTTTTGCCGGCGTAGGTCCAACTACTGTTTTGAATACCTTAGGAGGGACAAAAATTAATCTTCAAGATTTAGAAAATAATGGAAAAGGTTATTTTGCCATTATTGAAGGAACAAGTAAAATCGTTTCTGTTGATGTAGGTACAGGAGTTTGTAAACCATTTGCTTCAGCACCAACCAATCAGCTTAATGGATTAACTTTTGCTGGATCCACAATGTATGTGATATCTGGTATTACAGCAAGTAATTGTCTTGGTTTTTCGGGGGATATTTGGGCGTTTAACTCTTTAGCTTCTCCTACTGCACCTGTTTTAGCTACCAGAACTTACAATAATTTGCCTGCAAATGCAAATTGGACTATGAAAGAACTAGGCTTTCACTTTGATGTATGTTGTGGATTTAAAAAGTTTATAGTGGGTAGTGCAGGTATGCCTAGCGTAATGTCATACAATTCCGCAATTTCTTGTGGAGGGGTTACTCCAACTTTTATGAATTATATCAAGCCTACTTATGACTATATGTTAAATTGATATAAGTTTGATTAAAAGTAGGTCGTATAGTGTGTTGTGCGACCTGTTTTTTTATTCTTTTCTAAAATATTGTAATATTATAATTACGAAAGTACTCAATATAGTAGAAAGCAAAATTTTTGAAATAGTAGAGAAAAATAAACTAAAATTACTTGCTTCTAAGAAAAAAAGAGCTGAGTGGTGTAATAAAACTGATACTGCAATATAAGAAACAAACCAGCCAGTTCCCATTGAACTTATTGTGAGGTTCATTCTTTCGTCGTAGCCCCTTTGTGGAGTGAGTAGTTTAATAATAGACGGTCTTGCGTAGCTCATCAATACGGTTGCTGCTGCGTGTATACCTAAGGTGTTATGGAATATATCTATAGTAATTCCAACAAAAAAACCTAAAAATAATAAAGTCACTGCGCCTGTTTCGAATGGCAAAACTAATATTGATGCTACGTAAATAAAACAAAAAGCATAGTCAAACAAAGCTCTATCTCTTAAAAATAAAAGCTGAATAGCAACATAGCTAAATACTAAAAAACAAAAGTAGGCTAAATTTTTGGTAGTCATTGTTTTTTATTTTTGTTGAAAAATTACTTTTTGACAGTATCAGGGGCTATTTTTTTTGGAATATTTTTTTCTGTATTTTCAATGTTTTCTTTCAATTTTTCTATTTCGTCCGAAAGTTTATTCTCAATCACATACACGTAAGAAAGACTATGGAAATTGGTACTTGGTTTTAATGAAATATCAAGAAAAGTATTGTCTTTTTGCAACCCAACTTTATTTACTATACCTATCATAATATTAGGAGGATACACAGAGTTGAAATCAGATGTCATTATGCTATCGCCTTTTTTTACATTTTTATATCTCGATACATCCATCATGGTCATTTTCTCTGGGTTTTTACCTTCCCATTTTACATAACCTATTTCGTTGATACTTTTTATTTTAGAAGAAACGGTATAGTCGGTATGCAAAATAGAAATCACTAAGGAAAGGTGTTCAGAGCATTTTTTTATTTTTCCTACCAAGCCTGTTGGTGAAATTACCCCCATTCCTGGTTTTAAGCCATCTGCAAAACCTTTATCTATAGTGATATAATTATGTACTTGATTGGTGCTTAGCTCTATTACTTTGGCTACCATTGGCTTGAATCTCGTCTGTAGGGCAGAATCTGCTCGATAATTGAGCGACATTTTGGGAGCTTCTTGTATGTTTTTTTGATAAAGTAATGCTTGTAATTGTGCGTTTTCTTGAGCTAAATCTATATTTGCATTCTTTAGATTTGCATATTCTTTGATAGCATTGGATGTTTGTAGCGTTTTTGCTACATAGCTATTGGTGGTATTGAATAATAACGCATTTTGGTAGTTATTGTACGTAAATGCACACCAAAGGCACAATACTTCTAAGAGAAAGAAGATAATGAAGGCTCTTTTTTGAGAAATAAATTCAAAAAGTTGTTTCATTTATATTTTGATAAGCTTTATTTACTAGAAATATTGCGTTTATTCGAGCTGATTTTTTTTATCTATAAAAAAATAAATGATAGAATTATGTTAGAATTCTATCATTTATAGGTTATTCTTTTTTTTATGAAATCAATATTGGCTTGAAATGATCTAAATGTTTGAGTACTTCTCCAGTACCTCTTACTACAGCCTTTAATGGGTCGTCTGCAATGTGTATTGGTAATTTGGTTTTGTTTGCCAGTCTTTTATCTAAACCATGAAGTAAGGCACCTCCACCTGTAAGGTGAATGCCATTGTGGTAAATGTCTGCAGAAAGTTCTGGAGGAGATACCTCTAGTGCTTTCATTACAGCTTCTTCTATTTTAGAAATAGATTTGTCTAATGCATATGCTATTTCAGAGAAAGTTACTTTTATTTCTTTAGGAATACCCGTCATCAAGTCTCTACCTCTAATTTCATAGTCTGCAGGAGGATTGTCTAGTTCTGGCAATGCTGATCCAACAGATATTTTTATGAGTTCGGCAGAGCGTTCTCCTATCAAAAGGTTATGTTCACGTCGCATATAGTCTACAATATCACGTGTAAAAACGTCTCCTGCTATTCTTACTGAAGCCTCGCAAACAATTCCAGAAAGTGCAATTACAGCAATTTCTGTAGTTCCGCCACCGATATCTACTATCATAGAGCCATTGGGTTGTTCAATGTCTATTCCTATTCCTATTGCAGCGGCAATGGGCTCGTGAATCATGTATACCTCTTTGGCTCCAGCGTGTTCTGCTGAGTCTTTAACGGCTCTTTTTTCTACTTCGGTTATGCCTGAAGGGATACAAATTACCATTCTATGAGATGGAGTGAATAGTCTGCTGCCCGTATCTATCATTTTTATCATTCCCCTTATCATTAGTTCTGCAGCAGTAAAGTCTGCAATAACTCCGTCTTTTAGTGGGCGTATGGTTTTGATATTTTCATTGGTTTTTTCATGCATTTGCATGGCTTTGTTACCAATGGCCAAAACTTTGTTGGTTACTTTGTCTAATGCTATGATAGACGGTTCGTCAACCACTATACGGTCTTTATGGATGATAAGGGTATTAGCGGTGCCAAGGTCAATGGCTATGTCCGATGTTAGGAAATTGAATAATCCCATTTGTTGTTTTTTGTATTATTTTTTGATTACGAATTTACAGATATTAGCTTATATTTTATACAAAACAATACAAAAATATAAAAATACTACTTGTTAATAGAAAGTATATTGATTTTGGAGGGTAAATTAGATTTTTTTGGTTTGAAATAGAGACAAAAAAAGTATTTTGTATCTATTTTTTCTTGTGTATTAAAATAAGAGTTTTCATTATTGAACTTTCTGCGTTTGTTGTTTGCAAAAAAAGCCAACTTGGTGTTGGCTGAATTAGTATAGTTTTCTGCGTTTGTTGTTTGCAAAAAAAGCCAACTTTATGTTGGCTGAATTAGTATAGTTTTCTGCGTTTGTTTATTACAAAAAAAAGCCAACTTTATGTTGGCTGAATTAGTGTAGTTTTCTGCGTTTGTTTATTACAAAAAAAAGCCAACTTGATGTTGGCTTTTTTTTGTAATAAATATTTTGAAACTACATTTTCACCATTACTAACTTTATGTTTTTCGCGCTTTTAGGAGATATTGCTGAACGTACAAGAGTTACCTCAGTGTCATTAGCATTAAAAGTTGCAGTGTAGCTGTAGTCTCCACCTGAAATTGCAGGGGTAATTGCACTTAATGATAAGGTTGATTTTAGTTCATCAACAGATAAAGTGAAAGAATATTGAGAGTCATCAACTTCTGTAAGTTTGCCTGTAACAGGATTTGTAAAATCTAATATAAATTTACTATAATTTGGGCTTTTATTGGTTGCACTTCCCAATTCATAAACTGGAGAATATTCTTCATAAGCTGTTTTTACTTTCCATTTAGCACCTGTTATTTTTTCTTTTAATGTTTTAGTCGCTGGTGTAGTTGTTGTAGGTCCTGGTTCAGAGCTACTGCAACCCGAAAAAACCAATGTAAAGAATAGTGCTAATCCACTTAATGCCAAAGAGAAATTTTTCATGATAATGATTTTTTTTATGTATTTAAATTTTTAAATAAAATTAATATTACTTATCTGAATCGACAAACTAATTTTATTGAAATGTGCCGAAAAGAACAAAATAATGTCGAAATATTTATAAAAATAGATGTTTTTTTTTACAAATGAAAAAGTCTAGTAAAAAAAAATATTTTTATTTTTTTAAAATAACTTATTTGTTTTTAAAAATTGCGTTTTGATTGTGATTTTTATGCTTGAAACCTTGTTTTTATGAAGTCTTGTAAAATATATAATTTATTTAAACGTAAATTTGTTTTGGAAGAAATAATTTTTCACTAAAGTTTGTTAGGAATAAATTGGATAAAAAATTTACAAAATCACAATTGGCTTTAAGAAATGGGCAAGATATGGACATTATATGGGTGGCATATCTAGGAGTGATTTATGATGTTACAGATTCACGATTGTGGAGAAACGGAAAACATTACGAACATTGGGCTGGTCAAGACCTTACTGAAGAGTTGGCTTCGGCCCCTCATACCGAGAAAGTTTTCGAGAAATTCAAAATAGTTGGTCATTTAGCTGACTGAAAAATAGCATGATATTAATAGCAGATAGCGGCTCTACCAAAACAGATTGGCGATTGGTGAGTTCAGATGGAACAGTAAGTCAAATGAAAACATTGGGCATTAATCCTTATTATCAGTCGAAAGAACAGATAATTGAAGTGATTGCCAATGTTGTATCGCAGGTGATTGTTGCAGAAATAAAAGGTGTCTTTTTTTATGGAGCTGGGCTTGCTGGTTTAGAAAAAAAGAGCTTGATGCAAGAAATTTTATTCGATTTTTTCCCTTTTTCTAATAATGTTGAAGTATTTGATGATATGACGGCGGCAGCTAGAAGTCTTTTAGGAACTCAATCTGGCATAGCTTGCATATTGGGCACTGGTGCGAATACTTGCTTTTATGATGGACAAAATATTGCATTTCAAATACCTTCTTTGGGTTTTTGGTTGGGCGACGAAGGGAGTGGGGCGTATTTCGGTAAAATATTGGTTCAGAAATATTTGCATAAAGAACTTCCCGAAGATATTATTGAGCGATTTGAAAAACGCTTTGGTAAAAAAGACAGATTAGAAATTCTAGATAACGCCTATCAAAAACCATTGCCGAATAGGTATTTTGCTGGTTTTTCGAAGTTTTTGTTTGATAATAGGCAACATCCTTATATATATATGTTAGTAGCAGATGGTTTTCAGCTTTTTTTTGAAAAATATATCAATAAATATCCTGATTTTAAAACGTATAAAGTAAGTTTTACTGGGTCGGTGGCTTTTTATTATTCAGATATTTTAAGGAAAATAGCTAGTAATAATGGTGTAACTGTAGGTGTAATTATGGAAACACCTATAGCTGGTCTGACGCTTTTTCATCAGCAATCTATGAATATTTAGTACATTGTTTGCTTTGGATGTTTTATTTTAGGATAAACCTTTATATTTGTAGCAAATTTTTTTTTAACATCCTTTAAAAATTCAATTCGTGAAAATTAAAAATACTATATATGTAGCTGGTTTTTTGTCATTAGCTACAGTTGTAATGTCTTGTGATAAAAGTGCTGACAAAAAAACTGAGAATAAACCCTCAGCAACATCAAGCAATGCAGTTGGAAATAAAAAAATTGTTTTTGTAAATACAGATTCTCTTTTGACTAACTATCAGTTTTACAAAGATGCTCAAAAAGAATTTGAAAGCAAAGGCTATAGATTGCAAGTAGATTTGGGTCAAAAAGAAAGAGCTTTACAAAACGAAGTGCAAGCCATTCAGCAACGTGCACAACAAATGTCACAAGCTGAATTGCAAGCTGCAGATTTGACACTGAAGAAAAAAGGTGCTGATTTTCAGCAATATAGTCAATCTAAGCAAGCTGCTTTAGCACAAGAACAAGCCAAGAAAAACGAAGATTTGTATAATACTATAAGAGAGTATATCAAAAGAACCAACAAAGAAAACCAGTATGAATTTGTATTGGGTTATAGCAGTGCTGGTGGAGGTATTTTGTATGCCGATGATGCAGTAGATGTTACCGACAAATTATTAGATGGTTTGAACAAAGAATATGCTGACAAAAAGGCAAAAAAATAAAACGATTTTAAAAAGTAAATCAGAAAAGAAGCTGCCTACTAATGGTAGCTTTTTTTTCTAGTAAATTTTAATGAATATAAATGGAAGATAATATACATTTCGAGAATTTGATTTTTGAACAATTAAATGAATCAAGACAAGTATTAGATGCGTTTATAGAAAATCAAGAAAATAGAATAGCAATAGAGCAAGCTGCCCGATTGATGGCTGACGCTATTTTGGCAGACAAGAAAGTAATTTCTTGTGGCAATGGCGGTTCGCATTGTGATGCTATGCATTTTGCCGAAGAGCTTTCTGGAAGATATAGAGACGATCGTAGAGCGATGGCAGCAATAGCTATTTCAGATGTTTCGCATTTATCATGTGTGAGCAATGATTATGGCTTTGAATTTGTTTTCTCACGTTTTGTCGAAGGTTTAGGTAAGCAAGGTGATGTGTTGTTGGGAATTTCTACAAGTGGTAATTCTAAAAATATCATTAACGCTGTTCAATCTGCACAAAAAAATGGTATGAAAACCGTAGTGTTATCGGGTAAAGATGGCGGTCAATTGGCTGGAATTGCGGATGTTGAAATCAGAGTGCCGCACTTCGGTTATGCCGACAGAATACAAGAGATACATATCAAAGTGATACATATTCTGATACTACTTATCGAAAAATTAGTAGCTGAAGCTGAAAAATAAATGCTTTAATACTTGCTTACAATTTTTTCAACAGCGTCTAGATACCCTCCTCCAAAAAGGTTTACATGTACCAAAAGAGGGTAAAGGTTGTAAATCGGAATTCTTTCGCTAAAGCCTTTCGGAATAGGGTAGGTGCTGTTGTAAGCTTCGTAAAAACTGGTCTCAAAGCCTCCAAACATGGTGGTAAATGCCAATTCTGCTTCTCGTAGACCGTAATAACAGGCTGCATCTATAAGAGCGGCTTCGCCTTGAGGGTTGGTCATTACATTGCCAGACCACAAGTCGCCATGCAATAACGAAGGCTTATCGTTTGGGATAATGTTGTGTAGTTTTTGAAATAAATTTTCAAATTTATCATTCAAAGGTTTAGAGATTTTTCTGTCGTAATTGGCAATATCTATCTGTGCTTTAAGGCGTTTTTGAATAAAAAAATCTACGCCGTTTTCCATCCAATCATTGGTTTGTTTTTGAACGCCAATATAATTGTCAAAGTCTAAGCCAAATTGTGTATTTGTATTTTGGTGTAGTAAAGCTAGTTTATGTCCAAAATCTTCCCAATAATTGTCTTTATTGAAACTACTCGACATAAATTCTATCATTAAATATTCTTTATCTAATATTTTCCCATAATTGACTACTTTTGGTACAGCTATAGTATGTGTGTTTTGAAGCAATTGTAAACATTTTGCTTCAGCTTCAAACATGCCATGATGGTCGCCATTGTTCCATTTTATGAAATATACTCCTTCAGTTACTTTTACTTTTACGGCTAGGTTGAAATTTCCACCATAAAAAAACTCAAAGTCTTGCACTTGAGGGTTATACCCAAAGTTTTCTAAAAGAATGCTTTCTATAAATTGGTACTGCTCTTGCGATTGTAAGGTCATAAATTAGAAAAATGTTTTTTTGATTCAAAAATACTATAAAATTTTCCTAAAAAGTATGCTAGTCAATAGAAGATGTTATTTTTGTTTGGCTAATTCTTCTTTTATTTTTTCAACACTGATGCCCCCAACAGCCATATCTTCGTCAGGTTTTTCATTTATTGTTACAAAAAATAAATGTTTGGGTATGCCTGTGATTTCTACAGAAATCTCTGTCAGTTGATTGATTAGCTTATCTTTTACTTCTCTTGTTAGTTTCCCAGATGTGAATTCTATGATTGGCATGTATGTTTGTTGTTTTGTAAAAGGCTAATTTGGAGGGATTAATTTTTCAATTTGTTCGATTTTAAGTCCAGTATATTCCGCAATTTTTGATATTGACACTTTGTCATTAATTAATTTTTTTGCTATATCTTTTTGTACTTTTGTTATTCTGCCTCTGTCATCTTGTTCTCTCATTAATGCATAGTCGTAAGCTTCAAGTTCTGCTTTTGACCAATTATGTTTGTCAGCATCTTCGTAAGCAAATTTCAAACCTTCATCATTTATGTTTTCTGGAATAACATCAAGGTTTTCTGCATTTTTTAAAAAATAAACCCATTGGTCAATTATACTTTTTAATTCATTTTCTTTTTTGTTGAATTTAGGGAGTTCTATGAAATTGAATTCAATATCTTTTAAATAATTTTCACTGGTTTCTGTGTCAATTATTTTGTGTCTGTTTATGTAGCTTGGGTTTTTTGTTACTTCAAAATCTAATATTCCAATGAAATAAGTTGGATTTAAATTTTCGTATTGGTCACCTCTTTCAATTTGTGCTGAATAGCTTTTTGAAGCATAATACAAAACACGTTTGTCAAATCCATCTACTTCAGCAACTTGCATTTCTACAATGTATGTTTTGCCGTTTTGATCTTTCGCTTTTACATCTACAATTGTAACCTTTCCTCCTTTTAAATCAGGTAGTTGATAAGGTGTTAAAATATCTACCTTTACAATTTTGTAATTATCTTCTAATGACAAAACAGCGTTTAGAAAAGAAATTAATACTTCTTTTCTATTTTCGTTTCCAAATATTTTTCGGAAAGCAACATCATTTTTAATATCTACAAATTTCATAATACAAATTTATAAAATACTTTCTTATATTTCCAGCTTTGTCTAGCTGCAAGCTATATTTGAATTTCTAATTTAAAGGTAAATATAAATGCCCAAAGCCTTATTATCCTTAAATATAATTTATTCAGTTAAATTGTACTAAAGTGATGTATGATTTTTTAACAATAAATATTGCTATATTGAGATCATATAAAAACCACGAGATTTATCTAAAATCTCGTGGTTTTTATATATTTTTGAAAAATAAATATTATTTTAAATAAAATGTTTGAACAAGCGCCAAAAGTAGAAAAAAATGAACGAATAATGTCACTTGTAGTTGATTTTCAGATGAATGAAAGTTTGCAAAGAATACAAGATGAGTATTTGTATTGGGATAAAATAAAATATAAAACCAAAGATTGTACAGCTTTAGAACTATGGAGTGCTGTGAAAATGTTTCGGTTTTTACGAAGGAAAGAAGTGAAATTTCATTCTCACAAATTTTACTATGTAATAACAGATTATATCCAAAAAGAACTTCATCAATTCGATATGCTTATGGTAGGAACTTTTAGAGATAATATAGGAATTTCAGGAAGTGATAAAACCAAATTTATAATTGGTTCAATCATGGAAGAGGCTATTTTTAGCAGCCAAATTGAAGGTGCCAGTACTACAAGAAAAAAGGCTAAAGAAATGATACATCAAGAGAAAAAGCCTAAAAATAAGTCTGAACAAATGATTCTGAATAATTATAATACGATGAAATATATTGTAGAAAACAAAGATGAAGACTTAACGGTAGAAAATTTATTGTACATCCATAAATTAATAACAAATAATACTTTCGAAGGTAACGAAGAGGAAGGTAAATTCAGACAAAACGATGAAGTGTATGTTGTAAATCATGCCAACATTGAAGTTGTTTATACACCACCATTAAAATCTGAACTTGTAAAGCTCATCAATGATTTATGTGTGTTTTTTAATCATGATAATGAAGGTTTTATTCACCCAGTAGTTAAAGGTTGCATAGTTCATTTTATGATAGGATGGATACATCCTTTTACTGATGGAAATGGTCGTACTGCAAGGGCTTTGTTTTATTGGTATATGCTTAAAAAAGGATATTGGATAACAGAATATTTGTCAATTTCGAGGATTATTAAAGATTCAAAATCTCAATATGAAAAGGCATATTTATATACTGAAATTGATGAAAATGATATGACTTACTTTTTATCATATCATGTTAAAGTGATTGAAAAAGCATTTATAGCATTGAAAGAATACCTTGAATTTAAACAAAAAGAAGTATTTTATGCTTCAAAATTCATAAAAATTGAAGGAGTAAATGAAAGAATGGCTCAAGTTTTAAAAATATTATACGATGACTCAGAAAGGATATTGAATGTAAAAGAAATAGAAGCAAGGTTTAATGTTTCTAACTATACCGCAAGATCTGATTTGAAATCATTAGTTGAATTAGGGTTTTTAGAAGTCATTCAAGTGAATAAGCAAAAGCAAAATTTTGTAAGATCATCTATTTTTGAAAGTACTTTAAAAAATAGTCTTTCAAAGTAGATTTTTTGATACCAGAGGTTTCCAATTTATTATTTTCTTTTTGCTAAAAAAAATCTAATTATTTATCTCTCAGTTTCAGCAAAATGCCTATTTACAACAAGATAATAGCCAATCCATAAATTCCCCTAAACTATATATTCGAATTTCGATTATTCATATTTTAGCTATTAAATCTTACCTTTGTGCTTTAGCAAAAAATATATGATTTCAATAGATAATATTTCTGTAGCCTTCGGCGGGCGTACACTTTTTAGTGACGTTACTTTTAATATCAACGAAAAAGATAGGATAGCCCTGATGGGTAAAAACGGAGCTGGGAAATCTACCTTGCTCAAAATTATAGCAGGAGCAGACAAACCCACCAAAGGCAGGGTCTCTGCACCAGGAGATGCTGTAATTGCTTATTTGCCACAGCATTTGCTTACTACCGACGATTGTACCGTTTTTGAAGAAACCTCAAAGGCTTTTTCTGAAATGCTCGAAATAAAAAACGAATTAGATTTGTTGAATATTGAGCTTGAAACCCGTACAGATTACGAGTCTGATGCCTATATGAATGTCATAGAGCGAGTATCCGAACTGAGCGAAAAGTTTTATTCGGTAGAAGAAACTAATTATGATGCTGAGGTAGAAAAAACGCTTTTGGGGCTAGGTTTTTTGAGGACAGATTTTGATAGAAAAACATCTGAGTTCAGCGGAGGCTGGCGAATGCGTATAGAATTGGCAAAAATATTACTAAAAAAACCAGATCTTATACTGTTGGATGAGCCTACCAATCACTTGGATATCGAGTCTATCCAGTGGCTAGAAGATTTTTTAACAAACAATGCCAAAGCTGTTATTGTGATTTCGCACGATAGGGCTTTTGTAGATAATATTACCACTCGTACCATAGAAATCACTATGGGACGAATTTATGATTATAAGGTAAATTATACCCAATACCAGCAGTTGCGTAAGGAAAGGCTGGAGCAACAACAAAAGCAGTTCAATGACCAGCAGAAGTTTATAGCCGAAACTACTGACTTTATAGAGCGTTTCAAAGGTACTTACTCAAAAACATTACAAGTACAGTCGAGGGTGAAAATGCTCGAAAAACTAGAAATAGTAGAAGTAGATGAAGTGGATACTTCTGCATTAAACTTAAAATTTCCGCCAGCACCACGTTCGGGCAATTATCCTGTAATTACAGAAAGTTTAACCAAAAAATATGACGATTATTTGGTTTTTCAGGATGCAGGCATTACCATAGAAAGAGGGCAAAAGGTGGCTTTTGTAGGTAAAAATGGAGAAGGTAAATCCACAATGGTAAAAGCCATAATGGGCGAAATAGATTTTGAAGGCGAAATGAAACTTGGGCACAACGCCATGATAGGATATTTTGCACAAAATCAAGCGGCATTATTGGACGGCGAACTCACCGTTTTTCAAACCATAGACAATATAGCTGTAGGTGATATTCGAACTAAAGTGAAAGATATACTGGGGGCGTTTATGTTTGGGGGCGATGCCGTAAACAAAAAAGTAAATGTGCTATCGGGAGGAGAAAGAACACGTTTGGCAATGGTAAAACTATTGTTAGAGCCAGTCAATTTATTGATTTTGGATGAACCCACCAATCATCTCGACCTCAAAACAAAAGACATTCTAAAAGATGCACTAAAGGCTTTTGAGGGTACTATTATTTTGATTTCGCACGATAGGGATTTCTTAGATGGTTTGGCAGAAAAAGTTTTTGAGTTTGGAAACAAACGAGTGAAAGAACATTTTGAAGATATCAATGGTTTTTTGAGAAACAAAAAAATAGAAAACCTCAAAGAAATAGAACGCAAATAATTTTATTCAAGAAAAAAACTAATCATTATGTTACAATTAGGAGATACCTATCAGCATCAATTTTCTTTTACGCAAGCACAGGTGATACAGTTTGCCGAATTGTCGGGCGATAATAACCCTTTGCATTTGGATGCCGATTTTGCGGCTCAAACGCCGTTCAAAAAACCTATCATTCATGGAGCCTTGTCTACCAGTATATTTTCTAAAATCATGGGGACTGAATTTCCAGGTTTTGGAAGTGTTTACTTAAAACAGGTTTCTGATTTTAAAAGACCTATGTTTGTAGATACACTCTATGAGGCTCGTTTTGAAATAACGGTTATAGATAGATTAAGAAATTCTGCTCAAATAACTACTCGAATAGTGGATGTAGCTACAGGAAAGATTACGGTAGATGGCTATGCCGAAATGATTAATAAAGAGCAATTTGTATAACAAATTGTTGAGATGAGTAAAAACAAAAAAAGCTTTCTGATTTTTTGAATCTGAAAGCTTTTTTTATGAATAGAAATATATTTATTTCGCTTCGTTTTTTTGGTTTTGTACTTCAGTGCGGATTTCTTGAGCCAAAGTTTTTAAAGTTTGCATGCCACCTCTTACACGTGTTCCTGCAGCTGAATTGCCTTTGTCATAGAATTTTTCGAAATCGCCTTCAAGAGACATAATTAAATCTTTTACTTCTGAGAATCTGCTCATGGTTTTAGAATTTTGATTGATAAAAACGTTAATAATGGATTTTCTAATGCAAGATTGCATTTTGGCTTCGAAATTTAGTCAATTTTCAAAAGCTTGCAAATTATTCTATCTAAAAATATTAAAAAAACTTGATTTTTTGTTGTTTTTAAGCCAATTCTGCTTGTTTTGCCATGAATTCTTCCGCTATTTTTTTATAAGTACCGTCAGAAAGCCTTTGTTTTACTTTTTCAAAACAATCTAAAGTATAGTTTACATCTTCTAAGCTATGTGATGCCGTTGGGATGATTCTGAGCATGATTTGACCCTTTGGTACAACTGGGTAAGTTACTATAGAACAGAAAACTCCCATGTTTTCACGCATATCTCTTACCAAGGCTACAACGTGCGAAAGCTCGTAGTCGCCATGTAAAAATACTGGCGTTACAGGTGATGTAGTATGACCAATATCAAAACCACGGCTTTTGAAACCTTCTTGGATGGCTTTTACATTTTCCCATAATTTGTGACGCAACTCTGGGTGTTTTTTGATAAGCTCTAGACGTTTCATTCCACCTACCACAAATGGCATTGGTAATGCTTTTGCATATATCTGCGAACGCATATTGTATTTCAAAAACATAATGATGTCTTTGTCTGCTGCAATAAATGCTCCGATTGATGCCATAGATTTAGCAAATGTAGAGAAGTATAAGTCTATACCATCCATGCAGTTCATTTCTTCGTGTACGCCTCTTCCGTTAGGTCCCATTGTGCCAAAGCCATGTGCGTCATCTACTAATATTCTGAAATTGAATTCTTCTTTTAGTTTTACTACTTCGTCTAAAGAACCTACTTTGCCCGACATACCGAAAACTCCTTCGGTAATTACCAGAATACCTCCGCCTGTTTCTTTAACTTTTTTGGTAGCTCTTTCAAGATTTTTTCTGAGAGAAGCCATGTCGTTGTGGTTGAATTTGTAATAGTCACCCATTTTGGCTTTGTGCAAACGAATACCGTCTATCAAACAAGCGTGAGACTCAGCATCGTATACTATGATGTCTTTATGGTCCACAATACATTCTATAACAGACATTACACCTTGGTAGCCAAAGTTTAATAAAAACGAATCTTCTTTGCCCACAAATTCGGCAAGTTGCCCTTCAAACTCTTCATGTAAATCTGAGTTTCCAGACATCATTCTTGCACCCATAGGATATGCCAATCCGTATTGTTCGGTACCTAGTTCGTCTGCTTTTCTTACTTCTGGATGATTGGCTAGCCCTAAATAATTGTTCAAAGACCAGTTTAGTACTTCTTTACCATTAAATATCATTCTTGGCCCAATCTCGCCCGTTAGTTTAGGAAAGGTAAAATAATGATGCGAATAATGTGCATGCTCCCCAATTGGTCCTAAACCTTTGCTTACTTTCTCAAAAATATCCACAATATATAGTAGTTTAATGTTGTTTTTCTTAAAATAACCACAAAGTTACAGTTTATAAAATAATTATCAAAATATTAATAAATTGCTTTTCTTTTGTATTTTATATTTTAGGTCTATCTAGGCTGTTTTTCGTTTAAAATAGATTTACCTTTACGAAATTTTAAACTTAATTTATTAGTACAGAAAAAAAATGAATCGTTCGGTTTACAGGTATTTTCTTTTTGCATTGGTATTGATTGTTATAGATCAAGCTATCAAGCTATTGGTCAATTATAATTTTCAATATGTAGGCAATGAATGGGTAGTTTTTAAAAATATTTTAAAGCTAGACTATGTGCTGAACCCAGGTATGGCATTCGGTATGGAGCTTGAGATGCCTTATGGTAAATTGGTTTTGAGCGTGTTTAGGTTGGTGGCTATGGGAATCATTGCTTATATTTTGGTGAAAATATCGAGCAGTCAAAGTTACCCTAATGGTTTGAACTGGTGCGTAGCATCCATATTGGCGGGTGGTACAGGTAATGTATTAGACAGTGTTTTTTATGGTAAACTTATTCCTTACAATGCTATTCCTTACAATCCACCTCATGATATTGATAGCGAATGGTTTCATGGAAGGGTAATAGATATGTTTTCTTTTTTTTATAATTTCAATGGCTGGATACCAGATTGGATACCTTATTTTGGTGGAGGATATTATTCTGTGCCAGTATTTAATTTTGCGGACGCTTGTGTTTTTTGTGGGGTAATGGGGATTTTGCTATTTCAAAAGAAATTTTTGGGTAACGATAGCTCCAAAGCGATAGAAGATATTTTAGTAGAAAATGCCGATAACTATGAGCCCGACAAAGACTAAATGGTGGCTAATTTGGAATAGATTAAATTTTTATTTTTAACAATAATATGCTTTTAACACTTTCTATATTGTGGATTTCTTTTTGTTTGTTGCAGCTTTTATTTGCTACAGATGTGTGTAGAAATATTTTTAAATTTGGTAGATACACCACGCTTTTTTATACACTACAATTTGTATTGATATTGTTACCTGTTTTGTATTTTCATGTAGAAGCGAGCAGTGAACAACTATTGCCTGTTTCGTTTTTCAATAAATTGTTGGGTGGTATGATGATGGCTTCGGGTGTTTATTTGGCTTATTTGTCTGTAAAAGAAAAAGGTTTTTTAAAATATTTGGGCTTAAATACTACCAACGAAACAGATACTTTTATTAGTGAAGGCTTACATGGAATAGTAAGATATCCGCTTTATTTGGGTGTAATGTTGTTTTTGTGGGGAATGTTTGGTTTTTGGGGTTACGACAAATCATTGTTGATGGCTTTTGTTTTGAGTGTATATTTTGTTTTGAATATTTATTTAGAAGAAAAAAAGTTGGTAAAAAAACACGGTAAAACTTATCTGAAATATCAAAGTGAAGTGCCTATGCTTTTGCCTAAGTTTTAAATTTTTTTTAGAAAGAATTGAAAAAGAATATTGTAATAAAAGATGCTTGCTCAGAATTTTTTTGATACCAAAATAGAATATTTGAAAGGTGTAGGGGTTTCTAAAGCTCTTTTGCTAAATACCGAATTGCATATTTTTACTTACGGCGATTTTATACAATATTACCCATTTAGGTACGAAGACCGCACACGTTTTTATACTATAGATTCGCTCAACGATACTTTAGAAGCAGCTCAAATAAAAGGCAGACTGCGGTATTTGGAAGTAATAGGAGAAGGTTTTAAGGCACGATTGGTAGGGCAGTTTAGCGATGGAACGGGCGTGTTGGAGCTGGTTTGGTTTCAAGGAATTGCTTGGCTACAAAAAAATCTAAGAGTGGGTTCTGTATATGTGATTTATGGTAAGCCAGCTTTTTTTCAAGGCAAACCCCAAATTCAACATCCAGAGATGGACTTAATAAATGCCGAAAACGAAAAAGGTGGTTTTTTTCAGCCAGTATACGGGCAAACAGAAAAACTCAGAAAAAGATACCTAGATTCTAAAGCAATTTCCAATTTGCAAAAGCACTTACTAAGTATTTCCTATCAGCATATCCAAGAAACTTTACCCTCAAGCCTGATTCAGAAATATAAATTGGTACCCAAAAGAGATGCTGTTTATAATTTTCATTTTCCGCAGTCAGAAGCATGGCTACATCAAGCCAAACGAAGATTGAAATTTGAAGAGTTGTTTTATAATCAATTGCGTCTGCTTAAACAAAAAGTACACAGAAGAGTAGATAGCAAAGGGCAGGTGTTTGTAGATACTAATCTTGTAGAAGATTTTTGTGATAATTTTTTACCTTTTACCCTCACCGATGCCCAACAAAAAGTAATCAAAGAAATCAGCAGAGACATGGCATCTGGCAAGCAAATGAATAGACTTTTGCAAGGAGATGTTGGCTCAGGTAAAACCATAGTTGCCTTTATATGTATGCTTATGGCAATAGCAGGAGGTACACAAGCTTGTATAATAGCCCCCACAGAAATATTGGCAGACCAGCACTATCAAGGTTTAAAGAAATTTTCAACGCTACTGGGTATTGATATTTATAAATTGACGGGCTCCGTTACCAAAAAAAACAGACAAGTTATCCACGAAGCATTGCTAGACGGCAGTCTGAAAATATTGGTTGGCACACATGCGATATTAGAAGACATTGTTCAGTTTCAAAATTTAGGTTTTGTAGTAATAGACGAACAGCACCGTTTTGGAGTGGCACAAAGAGCTAAGTTATGGGCTAAAAATCCAGTGATACCGCCACATATACTGGTGATGACCGCCACACCCATTCCCCGCACACTTGCCATGACACTTTATGGAGACCTAGATGTTTCTATCATCAATGAGCTTCCTAAAGGTCGAAAACCTATAAAAACGGTACATAGATACGACTCTCATCGCTTAAATGTTTTTGGATTTATGAAAGAAGAAATTCAAAAAGGAAGGCAGGTTTATATCGTGTATCCGCTCATAGAAGAATCTGAAAAGCTCGACTATAAGTTTTTGGAAGACGGCTATGAAAGCATTTGTAGGGCATTTCCCGAATGCAAAATCAGCATAGTACATGGCAAAATGAAAGCCAAAGACAAAGACTTTGAGATGCAAAGATTTGTAAACAACGAAACCCAAATAATGGTAGCCACCACTGTGATAGAAGTAGGTGTAAACGTGCCCAATGCCAGTGTGATGATTATAGAAAGTGCCGAAAGATTTGGACTTTCGCAATTGCACCAATTAAGAGGAAGGGTAGGGCGTGGAGCCGAACAAAGCTATTGTATATTGATGTCTGATGTAAAACTTTCTAAAGATACCCGCACCCGACTAGAAACAATGGTGCGTACCAGCGATGGTTTTGAAATAGCAGATGTAGACCTTCAGTTGCGTGGGCCAGGCGATATGTCTGGAACCCAACAAAGTGGCGTGATAGACTTATTGGTAGCAGATTTGGCAAAAGATGGCGAAATATTAAGAGTGGCAAGAGAATGTGCTTCAGAGATATTAACTATAGATCCAAATCTGAATATGCCTGAACATACTATGATAAAAGAACAAATAGAAAAGAAAAAAAATAACGAAAGCAACTGGGCAAAAATAAGTTGATATTTAAAAAAACATTTTGAAATTTTATTTTTGTTAATTTTGCCTAAAGCACATAAATCCTCAATACGTTTTGAGGTAATAATTTATACTAAAAAATGTCTTCAGTACAAATAGCACCGATATCGACCACTTTGGTCGAATTTTTAGCACAAAACAATTACTCTCAAGTATTTGTAATAGCAGACCAAAATACCAAACGTCATTGTTACCCTGTCATAAAATCATTTTTACCCAAGCACACATTGTGTCAAATAAAAGCAGGTGAGCAGTTTAAAACACTAGACACATGCCAGCAAATATGGTCAGCCATGACCAAACAAGCGTTAGACAGGCACGCATTGGTTATTAATCTTGGGGGAGGCGTTATCGGAGATATGGGCGGTTTTTGTGCAGCAACCTACAAACGAGGAATAGATTTTATCCAAATCCCTACTACGCTACTTTCGCAAGTAGATGCCAGCGTAGGAGGTAAGCTAGGCGTAGATTTTGAAGGACTAAAAAACCATATTGGCACATTCAATATTCCTAAAACAGTGCTGATAGACAGTGTTTTCTTGAAAACATTGCCATTTAATGAGTTGAGGTCTGGTTTTGCAGAAATTATAAAACACACCCTGATAGCTGATGTTTCGAAATGGCAAGAAATAAGAAAAGTAGACTTTGAAGAACAAAATTTTGACGATCTTATCCAGCATTCGGTAGCCATAAAAAAAGAAATAGTACACAACGATCCTACCGAAAAAGGACTCAGAAAAATATTGAACTTTGGGCATACATTGGGTCACGCTGTAGAAACTTTTTATCTTGGCAAACCTAAATTTCATCTGCTACATGGCGAAGCCATAGCCGTAGGTATGATATGCGAAGCCTATATTTCTTGCCAAAGAAAGTTGATTAGCGTGCAAGAGCTTTCGCAAATAGAAGAATTTGTATTTGCCATATACGGTAAAGCTAATTTACAAGAAAACGACATCGAGCAGATGATAGAATTGACTGCTCAAGACAAAAAAAACAAGGGCAAGGAAATAAGATTTTCATTGTTAGAAAACATTGGGACTTGCCTTTACGATATTTCAGTAAACAAAAACGAAATGCGAGACGCCTTGCTTTATTATATTCAATAAAATACTGATTGGCTAAAATCAAAATTTTCGTTTTTAAATAAAATGC
>JAGNSI010000135.1 GCA_017988135.1 Pseudarcicella sp. | reverse complement strand
TACTTAAGTAGTCAAAACCTAATAACACCAACTCCACTAGAAGCATGCAAAAAAAAAATAGTTTTTTTGGGGACTGAAATCACTAAAGCAAACCCAGATAGCACAACTGGATGGAAAAACAATTGGGGACAAGCAGCCAGCACTTTAGAAAATGATTATGCACACCTAGTGAGCAATAAATTAAGAAAAGTAGTACATTCAAACTACGACCTCGACCAATTATACCTAAACAGCGAAGCTTGGGAAAAAAGCACAAATACACAAGTACTCGAAACATTTTTCCCTGACTTGATAGACCGAAATGCAGACTATATTATTTTACAATTAGGTGACAAAATCATCAATGATAATGAACTAGCTGCTTTCAAAACAAAATATATAGCTCTTATCAATTGGTTAAAAAACAACAATATTTCTGCAAAAATTGTTGTACTAACCTCATTTTACCCAAACAATAAAGCCAGTAAACTAAACCAAACCATTAGCGAAATAGCCAGCACTTCATCAGTTTATGGGGTAGATATTAGCAACTTACAATTAATCAAAATCAATACCCAAACTCTCAATAATAGCCAAGTAGTACCATCAGACTCAGGCATGAAATTGATAGCAGACTTGATATGGGAAAAAATAGACCCATACCCCAACTGTCCAATTCCCAAACTGTCTGTTTCTAAAACTTTTATTTGTAAAGGAGCCACCACTACGCTTACAGCAACTGGATGCTCTGGAAATATATTATGGACAAACGGTAAAGAGGCTAATCCTATTTATGTAGAAAAAGGAGAATATAGTGCCCAATGTTCGCAATCGACCTGTAAAGGAATAAACTCACCCAAAATAAGTGTTTTCGAGAGTCAAGATTGCGGTGCCACTTGCGACGAAGGTATTGCCAAACCCAATGCTCCTTCGAGCTATAAAGGTGGCATAGATATTAACAATTGCAATATTATAGAAGGTTGGGCTCTTAATGAAAGTGGTTTTGGTGAAGCATCTACAGTAGATATTTATATTGACAATAAAAAAATAGCCAGTACTATTGCCAATTTAAAATATAAAGATAACGGACTTGGCAAGGCATTTTTTAATGACGAAGCCAACAATAGAGGCTTTAGATATGTATTACCAGATTCTGTTTGGTACAAAGACGGAACTACCAGAACTGTTACTGCAAAATTTGGTGGTACAAGCACTTTTATGTTTAACTTTCAACCCAACCAAAACAATACAATCAATTGCCCTGGAAAAGGTTTAGGATATTGTGGCGAAAAAATAATCATTATAGACTCCATTCCACCAATTTCAAATAGATTTTCGAAAAGCCTTATCGTTTACCCCAACCCTACAAGAGGCTGGGTAACAGTAAAAGTATGGGAGAAAAAAAACGAAAAAGGTACACTTTCGGTGGTTGATAGCAACGGAAGGCTAATATTTGAAAAAACAAAGGATGGAAAAAATGATGACCTTACTTTTGAATTTAATTTTCCCAAAAGATATACCGCTGGAACATATTTTGTAAAATACAATTCCAGCACTCAAAATGATATGAAAAAAATAATTTTCAAAAGATAAACAAAACACCTAAAAGGCTGAATTATTTCAGCCTTTTAGATTAGTACTATATCATCAGCATGAGCTACTTCAAAGTTTTGAGACTTTAAATTTGCCGCTATAATATTAGATGATTGCCTGGCACGAGCTATTGCCAATACATTTTTATCGGCATCTATTATTTCAAAAAAATCACCATTTTCAAAGTCACCTAACACCTCTACTATACCTACTGCCAACAAACTTTTTCTTAATGCCAATGCTTTTTGTGCTCCAGCGTCTATTTGTACTTTGCCGTTAATTAAACTACCTGAACCCAACCACTTTTGTCTCGAAGATAGCGAAACATTGTCTGGAGCAAACATTGTTCCTGTTTTACCTAAAATAGCATTCAAAAGACCGTCTTGAGCTTTCAAACCAAAAATCACAACTTTTATGCCCAACTTGGTAGCTAAACGGGTAAAATTTAATTTAGAAATCATTCCTCCTAAACCCAAGGCTGATTTATCATTATCTACCAAGGCATACACCGTTTCATCTATTTTTTCGACAAAAGGAATAATGTTTTTGTCAGCATCCAAAAATCCACCAACAGAGGTACACAATAGCAATGCCGAAGCCCCAAATCCTGTAGCGATTAATGTTGCCAGCTCGTCATTATCCGAGAATTTTAATTCTAAATTAGAAACTACATCGTTTTCATTGGCAATGGGTATAATATTATTTTTCCAAAGCTCTTGGTAAGTTTCTTTAAGTTGCAAAAACTGATTTCTATTGGCAAAATGTTGCCTTTCGCATAAGCTTTGTGCTATAGAAATACCATATTTGGCAAAACAATCGGCATATTTAGCCAATAAAAGTGGATTTCCAATTGCAGCAGCTGCTTTGCGTTCGGTAATACTGCCTTTGTAGTTTTTCAAAAAACCTCTACCCGCTCCTACTGCACCTGATGACACCAAAACAATATTATTGTCTTGATGCAGCACTGCCACTTGTCTGGCGATTTCGGCTATCATTTGGTTATCTATATCTCCATTTTTTTGAGTGATAGATGCAGTGCCAAATTTGATTACAATGATTGGTTTCGACATTATATTAAAAAGTACATTTGAAAATTTGTGCAAAGATACAAATCTTTGGTTTTGAGTTTAACATAAAAAACTCGTTTTATAACATGGAAAAGCCATAAGGTTAAAAAAATATCAACCTAAAAAACTACAAGGAATATCCAATAAAGGCTTTAATTTTTCTAAAAACTCATCTCTGGGAATTTCTATAGCCCCATACCTGATCACATTATCGTTGATAAGCTGAGAATCTAACAAACGATACCCTCTTTTTTTTAGATTTTCTATCAAAAAATGAAATGCAACTTTAGAAGAATTAGAAACTGTATGAAACATAGATTCTCCAAAAAATACACTTCCAATTGCTACACCATACAAACCACCTACAAGCTTACCTTCTAGATAAGTTTCAACAGAAAAAGCATAACCCATTTTGTTCAAATCTACATAAGCGGCAATCATTTCTTCCGAAATCCAAGTATTGGGTTCGTTGGCTCTGGGCATTGCACAAGCTCTGATAGTTGCTTCAAAATCAAAATTATAGCGAATTTCAAATTTATTCTGATTGATAATGGGTCTGAGCGATTTTGAGGGCTTGTAATTTTCTAGTGGAATTATAGCTCGCTCTTCTGGATAATGCCAGTATATTTGATTGTTTTCTTCAGGATCAGCCATTGGAAATATACCTTGGCGATATCCACCCAACAAATGTAAAGCCTGTAAAGTAGTAGCTGACATTTAATTTCTGAATGATATAAATTAAAATTTTTTTCAAGCAAAATTACAAGTATTTTTGTAAAGCTAAATTTCTAATCTAAGGTTTGGTTGAATAATGAAACTAAAATTTGTTTAAATCAATAATTTTAAGTAATTCAAAACACCATTCAATCAAAACAATTAATTCATAATCAATTACTTGTATTTTTTTTATTTAAATATTTAAAATGAAAAAACAAACCAAATCGATACGTATTCAAGCTGAAAGATCTCAAAACAGAGAACATTCGGTACCATTATATCTTACTTCAAGCTTTACTTTTGAAGATGCTGAACAAGGCAGAGCTATTTTTGCCGAAGAAATGTCGGGTAATATTTACTCAAGATACATGAATCCCAATGTAGATGAGTTTGTAGATAAAATGTGCATGCTAGAAAATACTGAAGATGGCTTAGCTTTTGCAACAGGAATGGCAGCCAACTTTGCTGCACTGGCTGGTCTTTTGGTTTCGGGTGACCATGTGGTTGCTTCAAAAGCACTTTTTGGTTCATGTATTCAGATTCTTACAAAAATATTACCCAACTGGGGAGTTACTTGTACTTTCGTAAATGGACATAATTTAGACGAATGGGAAAAGGCTATTCAGCCCAATACCAAACTTTTTTTCTGCGAAAGCCCTTCAAATCCAGGTTTAGAATTGATTGATATTGAAGAAATTTGCCAACTGAAAGCCAAACATAACTTAATATTGGCTATCGACAATTGTTTTGCAACACCCATCATTCAAACTCCAGCAGATTGGGGTGCTGACATCATTATACATTCGGCAACAAAATATATAGATGGTCAAGGGCGTGTACTTGGGGGCGTTATCTGTGGACGTAAAAGCCTGATAGACCCTATTCGTTTTTTTGCACGTCATACAGGGCCTTCTATGTCGCCATTCAACGCTTGGATTTTGTCTAAAAGCATAGAAACATTGCATATCAGAATGGAAAAACACTGTGACAATGCATTAAAATTGGCTACCGAGTTAGAAAAAAATCCACTTATCCAACAAGTTTTATATCCACATTTGCCTTCACATCCGCAGTTTGATTTAGCAAAAAAACAAATGAAAATGGGCGGAGCTATACTTTCGATGGACGTAAAAGGTGGCTTTGAAATGGTAAACAAAATGACTAAGCATTTGCAAATAATGTCTATTTCACCCAATTTAGGGGATACTCGTACCATTATCACACATCCAGCTTCTACAACCCACTCAAAACTCACAAAAGAGCAACGACTTGAAGTAGGCATCACCGATGGTTTGGTGAGAATAGCCGTAGGAATTGAACATATAGATGATTTGATAGAAGACATAAGCAATGCTTTACAAATGGCTTCGGAAGAAAAAAATTAGTACAAAACATAAAAAATAATTGATGATAATAGCATTATTGGTTTGCTTGTCTTTGGTATTGGCAAATGTGGTAATTGGAGTATATTCCGAACGAAAAATATCTGCATTTATGCAAGATAGACTCGGTCCGATGGAAGTTGGAAAATACGGTCTATTGCAAGTATTCGCCGATTTATTAAAATTGCTTCAAAAAGAAGATATTGTACCACAATGGGCCAATAAAAAATTATTTTTGATTGCACCATGCCTCATTTTTATAGCCACATTTGCAGGATACGCCGTTTTGCCGTTAAGCTCTGGCGAGTACCTACAAGGCTCTCAAGCTAGCGTAGGTGTATTTTATATGTTAGCAGTAGTATCTGTAGATATTATCGGAATATTAATGTCGGGCTGGGCTTCCAACAACAAATACTCGCTGATAGGTGCTATGCGGTCTGTAGCTCAAATAGTTTCTTACGAAATACCTTTAGGCTTGGCAGTGCTTTGTGTAGCCATGTTGTCACAATCGCTCAATTTGCAAGAAATCAGCAACCAACAAGGTATTTTTACAACTGATATTAATTACCTTTTTGGACTAAAATTTTTAAACATAAACATTACAAATGTTGGTGGTTTTCTGAGCTGGAACATCATTAGAATGCCTTTTTTCTTCATTTTGTATGTCGTGTATTTCATCGCTTCACTGGCAGAATGTAACCGAGCCCCCTTTGACTTACCTGAAGCAGAATCTGAGCTGATTGGTGGTTTTCACACCGAGTATTCGGGTATGCGTTGGGCATTGGTATTCTTGTCGGAATACGGCATGATGTTGCTAGTGAGCTTTTTAGGAGCTATTTTATTTTGGGGAGCATGGTATTCTCCTTTACCAAATATAGGTGCTTTAAAACTAGCAGATTGGACAAACGGTACGCCAAATACTATTTCAGGTAGTATAATTGGGTTCTTTTGGCTTGCACTAAAAGCTTATATTGGCATTTTTATACAAATGTGGATAAGATGGACTTACCCTCGTTTGCGTGTAGATCAATTGATGTACCTTACCTGGAAAATACTTACTCCAATAGGTATAATATTTGTGTTGATAACCGCTGTTTGGACTTTATTGGGGCAGTAAACTATTTAGAAACTCGATTTTATACATGAAAACCACCATAATTGAAGGAGAATATTTACTTGAAAAATTCGACATGAAAGGTGGTTGGACGTACATTTACTTGAAAGAACTAATAAAAACTAAAAGCTTCAACCCCAATCGTGAAAAAGTAAACGGACAAATAGATGATTGTGCTCTTGAAAATATGCCTATTTTCTCAATGGGAAATGAACGCTACTTTATTTCGATCAATTCATGTATTAGAGCTAAAATAAAAAAGAAAGTGGGTGATACTGTGAAACTAGTTTTGTTTCAAAATACAGTGTTAAATGATAATGAAGAACAACAAAGCGACTATCAAATATGGATAGATTGCTTAGAAAATGAACCAAAAGCATTTGAAAAATTTCATTTATTAGAAAAAACAGAACAAGAAAAAATCATTGATTGGATAGCATCA
>JAGNSI010000031.1 GCA_017988135.1 Pseudarcicella sp. | reverse complement strand
ACAACAGGTTTTACTAAAGTGGTAAATGCAGGAGGTATATATTCTGCAACGTGTACAGAATCTGGCTGTCTTCCTAGTGCTTCAGGTTCTGTAAGTGTACGGCAGTGTGACCTTACTTCACCCAAAGCTATCGGTACAAAATTTGGCAATCAAGTATTGGCAATGAAATGGGGCAATGCAATCGCCATTACCGAAGTAGTAGAAGAAGACGGGCAAACCCGTTTCTATCCAAGAGGTAAAGATTTTTTTAACTTTTGGATGGACAAATACCATCATTCTGATGAGCTATTTGCCTGCATAAATACCAGCGTGAGTGCTGGCAATGGCATGGCAATGCCTCTAGAAGTAAGCACTTCACAAGCGGGCTACACGCTAGGCACTAAGCCAGATGGCGCTAAGTATTTTGTAGCCAATAACCCAGATTTATGTGCATTTTGGGTAGAAAAACACATAGCCAAACAAAATGGTAATGATGTAGTTATCAAAAACTTTGGAGGTATAAAAAGTATTGCCACCATCAATAATATGGATGGTCGTAAGGCATATTTTCCACGTGGTGTAAACTTCCTAACAGAAGGCTTGTCCAATACCAACCTCAATATACAGTTGGATGCCAATTTCAATGCCAGCATTTTGGGCTGTCTCAATGGCGAGCAAACCGCATGGTGGGGGCTAGCACCCATACAAGCATTGTCTGAAAGCGCTACATTGCCCAACGGTTTTCAAAACGGATATGGCATGATAAACGGTGAGTTGCACTGGTACATTTACTCGCCAACAGGTGCAAGATTGGGCGTTAAAGAAAATGTTAGTACGCAACCTATGGCACTCAAAGCAACGCCAAACCCTGCAGAAAATCAAATGAAAGCCACTTATACCCTACAAAATGATCAAAATGTATGGTTCAGTATCATAGATAACCAAGGGAAAAGCAAGTTGATGGAAAATGTACAAGGCAAAAAAGGAATCAATACCAAAACCTTTGAGCTAAGTAATTTCACAAAAGGCATTTACTTTTTAAATCTCCAATCAGGTTCTCAAAAAGAAACCATCAAGGTGATTAAAAAATAATTGATTGGGTAAGGGCGAATTTCGATTCGCCCTTATTAGTTTCCATGCAAAACGTACAGTTTTTAAAGCTAATTTTAATTTTTTTAAAAATTAAGTTTTACAAAAAAATCTCTACCTTCTGAATAATGTAGTATCTCCTTTTTATGAAAACGGCCAATAATCATTGCAGGATGTGTATTGAATTTTTTTGCAAATTCCTTAATTACGTCTAAGGTTAATGATTTTACTTCCAAAACTTCTTTTTCCTGCTCGTTTGAAAAAGTCCATTCTATAGCAAACGTATCTGCTTCATTTTCTTTTTTTAAATCTGGTTTTGAGTATTCTATACCTTCCAAGAAAATTTCTTTTTTACCATGTAGTAAAATATGTCCTGCTTCGTGAAAGAAGGTAAACCAAAATCGGTCATTTTGTTTATATCTGCCAGTTAATTGAATTAAAGGGTTGTTATCTATCCAACGTGTTGCACCGCTTATAGGTGTTTTTTTTATACATGGTGTCATTACTACTTTTACACCACAAGCCAAACATAATTGTTGTAATTGCTCAAAAAAATCATTGGGCTGTGTAGCCATTAAGGTTTTAATTTCTTTCAATGTTTTTTTGAACTTCGCCTCTGAATACTCGCTACAATTTAGTTGGTTAGCTTGTAATTCTCCTTGCCTTATCCAAGCTGATATGGCATAAGGTTCTTTGGTTTGTGTTAATGAAATTCGGAATGCTACTTTTAACTGTTGATTAAAAAAATAATCTTTCCAAGCGTTGGGCGAACTCACACCAAAAAAATGAAATAATTCTGATACCTTTTCTTCTAATTTTTTATGAGAATTTAACCATCCATGTTTAACCATATCTGCAAATGGAAAGCATTTTGCCCATTCTTTGGCATTTTCTATTGCTACTGCTCTTTTTTCACGTGCTTTATATTCATCATAATTAAACTGTCGTTTAATCCAAAAACTTGCAGGGATTTTCAAAACGCTTTCAAAAAGAACTGCCATTTCAGGTGTAATAGAGCTATCTCCTTTAAGAATGGCTATAATTGTTTTTTCAGGTTTACCTGTTCGTATCGCAAATTCTTTAGGACCCATCTTCAATTCCTCCAATTTTTCCATTAAGGTTTCTTTTGGATGAAATGCTATGTCTGTATAAAATTCGTTTATAGTTGCCATAATTGCTTTGTTTCAATGATAATCTACAATTTCAATAATTTCTACACCCACAATTTTAAACCAAATGTATTGTCCGTCTTGATTTGTAGGTATAGGCATTTCTTGAGGTGAGAAAATAAGTCGATAAGGATGGTCTAAGTCGCAAGCCCACTGTCCCTTTCGTGGTCCCTTAAGCTCGTGATACCTGCCTGGCAAATGCCTTACGTCTTCTAGTGTATCGGTATCTCTTAAGTCAGATAAGCGTTTTAGAAAGAGTGTCGCTCTTTTTTCACCCATTATCTGTTTGCATTTTCTAGGATCGTTAGCTAATTTTTTTAATTTATTATCGTTAAATTTTATATCCACTGCAAAATTACTTATTTTAATTTACACTTTCTGTAAGTTTTTTTTAATTTTTTATTCGAAACCTTGTAATTTGCCTATTCTAAAGGCTTAGACACATTATACTAAGTTATTTTAAAATTTTTTCAAAAAATGAATTTTAAGTATTATTGTCTCATTCTTGTGTACTAAAACTATTGAATCTGTAGTTTATTTAAAAGTTAAAAAAATAATTTATTGGGTAGGGGCGAATTTCGATTCGCCCTTATTATTTGTTAGGGTTATTAAGGGCGAATGGCAATTCATCGACCTTAATAGCCTTTTTTTTGTTGTATACACTGGGTTAAAAATAGTCTATACCTGAAATATTTTTGCTTATATATACTTTTGAAATTATATTTCTTTCCAATTTTCTTTTGCATCTAATGTTTTTTGAACGACTAAATTTACTTTGATATGTATTTTAAGTTTAAATGTCAATATTTGTATTCTATTGAGTGGAAAATAGCATAAAAAATCAATAGAAATGCCGTTATGAAAACTTTTTTGGAAGATGTTGCCAGTTACATTTACAACAAACATAGCAAAACAGAGCTAAGTAGGCTTTGTATAATATTGCCAAGTAGAAGAAGCGTTCAGTACCTGAAAAAAAACCTATCCGAACTGTCGGAAACACCACTTTTATGTCCTGAAATAGTTGCCATCGACGATTTTGTAATAAGTAGGTCTGCCAGTGTACTCATAGATCCAGTTTCGTTGTTGTTTGAGCTTTACGAAATTTTCAAGGAAATAGATAATAGTTTAGATTTCGACCAATTTGTGGCTTGGGCACCCACTTTATTGAGCGATTTCGACAAAATAGATCAATACTTGGTAAGTCCCCATGCTATTTTTTCTTATCTATCGGCCGCCAAGTCTATCGAGCGATGGGAGCTAGAAATGGGAGAGTCGGCTCGGAAAAAATACCAGCCCAGCGATGTTTCATTCAAACATTTTAATTTTTTTGAGAATCTAGAAGCCGTATATCAGCAACTCAATCAGCAACTTAAGGCAAAAAACAAAGGTTACAGAGGCATGCTTTACCGTGACTTGGCAGAGCATATTGAAGAAAAACTAGCGTTGAGTAGCCTTATTCAGAAATATTACATTGTGGGTTTTAATGCACTGAGTACTTCTGAAGAAACAATTTTTAAATATTGTACCCAAAACCCTTCAAAAGGCGAAATGCTTTGGGATTCGGATAAATATTACATGCAACGCCCCGACCAAAAAGCGGGCAAATGGCTGAGAAATTACAAACAAAATCAAGTTTTTGGTAAATGGAATTGGGAATATGATTGTTTGCAAAATACCACTAAAAACATCAAAACCATTGCAGTAACCAATGCCAGTATGCAAGCAAAAGTATTGGCAGAAATATTGAGCAAAGAAGCCCAGCAAGAGTCAGATTTAGGTCAAACAGCTGTGGTACTTGCCGACGAAGATTTTCTGAATCAAACCGTAAATAGTTTGCCCCACAACATTGCCAATTACAATATTACCATGGGTGTTTCCATGAAGCAAACCCTGTTTTATAGTTTTCTTGACGCTTGGTTTGATTTACAAATAAACACCTTTGCAGCTACATTGCAAGATGGAAATATTTTAAAAAAATACACCAACAATCATTTACAAAAAGTAACCAACCATGTTTTTTTAAAACCCTATTTGCAAAAATATTTTCTTGAAATAGAAAATCCATTTGCAGCAATTGACCGTAAAATTTCTACCAACCAACAACTGTATTTCAGTGCCGAAGAGTTGCTAAACATCAGCAGTTTAGACCCTTTGTATCTGTTGATTTTTAAAGAATGGAATGCCATAGAAAGCGATTGCGTGACATCACTTTTTGGATTAATAGAAATATTGACATCAACTGAGAATATAGCATTGTTGCCCAGCAAAGAACAAGTATTTGTGATGCAATTTTATGAAATAGTTCAAAAGTTAAATATAGTTTTAAAAGAAAATAATTTTGCAGAAAAGCTTACCATTCAGAGCTTTAAAAAGATGTTGATGGACTTGCTAGCACAAGTAGTTGTGCCATTTGAAGGTGTTTCTGATCAGCATTTACAAATAATGGGAACCCTAGAAACAAGGGTGCTAGATTTTGAGAAAATATATTTACTCTCAGCCAACGAAACCAAATTGCCATCAGGCAAAAAACTAAATTCGCTGATTCCATACGATGCCTTTGTGCAATACGGACTACCCACTTACGAGCATACCGATGCCATATCTGCTTACCATTTTTTTAGACTTTTGCAAAGAGCCAAGGAAGTAGTATTTGTTTATGTAGCCGACCCCGATGCCTATGGTAATGGTGAAAAAAGCAGATTTATTTTACAGCTCATTCACGAACTTTTACCACTAGCAAACCAGCAAGAAAAAAATATACATTACACTGAAGAGAAGGCAATATTTGCAATAAACCATCCTGCAGACAAAATCAATTTGCCTACAGATTTTTCAATTTTCAAAAGCCCAGCAATTGTAGAAGCTATAAAAAATACCCTATCTCAGAAAGGTATTTACAGCTCTGGGCTCGACGATTATTTGGCTTGTAGCATGAAATATTACCTTAAAAAAATAGCAAAACTACCTCAAAAATTAGAAATAAATCAAAACATAGAAACCAATACCTTCGGTAATTGGATGCACGAAGTCCTTGAAAAAGTATTTGCTAAAATGTCAGCAGGTAATATTTTGGTTGAAAAACAAACGCTAGAACTTGCTTTAGAAAGTATCGATAGCATTATAGAAAATTCATTTGATAATCTTTTTAAAGGACAACAAAAAGAAACAGGTATCAATCATTTAAACTATACCATTGGTAAAACCTACATACATGATTTCTTGAAATTTACGATTCAAAATGAGCAATTTCCTTTGCAAATAATAGCTTTAGAAGAAGAAATAAGTCATGATTTGGAATTCAATATTTCGGAAGAAAATATTTCTGCAAAAGTAGCAGGAAAAATAGATCGAATAGATATTGCAGGCGAAAGACAACTAAGAGTGATAGATTACAAAACAGGAAAGGTAGAAATGTCTGACCTGAAACTCAATACAAAATTAGACATTACCGAAAACCTAAAACACCCTCAAAAAACCAAACTACGCCAACTTTGGTGGTATAAATACTTGATTTATAAAAAATACATTACCAGTAATCCAAGCCAGCTTCAAAATGTAGTTACAGGGATTTATTCTTTCAGAAATATGGACGAAGGGCTGTTTGCAACCGATATTGTTTTCGAAGAAGGAGAAACGCCAATGTCTTTTATTGAGCAGTCAGAAAACATCATTGCACAAATAATAGAAGAAATGATATCGCCAGCAAAATATTTTGAAAGAACTACAGATATCAATCAATGTAAATATTGTAGTTTTACTACTATTTGTAATAGAGTGGTGAAAGAAAACAATTTTTGAAACAATAAACATACAATACAATGACATTCAACGAACTAACAGAAAAAGTAAAAATGCTGGCAGCCAGCAAAGAACCATTGTCGTCATCTATTAAATTTAAAACAGATGAAGGGTCTATTTTTTTAAGTCCAACAGGCTTAGTGTCAAACTCAGACGAAGATGCAGATTGTACTATATCAGTAGATATGGACGATTTAGATAAATTGATGAAAGGTGAGCTCAATCCAATGACTGCCGTTATGTTTGGTAAAATAAAAATATCGGGTGACATGTCTGTAGCCATGCAACTCAAAAACTTATTCTAAAAAAAGATTTTTTACACAAATTGATGTACAACAACGATACTATATGTGCTTTGGCAACCGCTCAAGGCATAGGTGCAATAGCCGTTATCAGAATTTCTGGTGCGGCTACTTTTGGAATAATAGACCAATTATTTAAAGGTAAAAAATTAGCCAATCAAGCCACCCATACCGCACATTTTGGTACCATACGAGACGGCGACGTTATCATAGACGAAGTATTGGTAACGATTTTTAAAAATCCACATTCTTACACCAAAGAAGACACCGTAGAAATTTCGTGCCACGGCTCTGGATACATAGTTCAGAAAATTATTCAACTTATACTCAAGCAAGGTGCTCGCTTGGCATTGCCCGGTGAGTTTACACAAAGAGCATTTCTGAACGGTTCATTAGACTTGGCACAAGCAGAGGCTGTGGCAGACCTCATAGCCTCAGACTCAGAAGCAAGCCACCAAACAGCCATACATCAGATAAGAGGCGGATTCTCAAAGCAAATAGCCGAGCTACGTGAAGCCCTCATTCACTTCGCATCTATGATAGAGCTTGAGCTAGACTTTGGCGAAGAAGACGTAGAATTTGCAAATAGAGACGACCTGAGGCTGCTTATCAGAAATATCCAAAAAATATTACAACCACTTATCGAAAGCTTTGAGCTTGGCAATGTTATCAAAAACGGCGTACCAACCGTGATAATAGGCAAGCCTAATGCTGGTAAATCTACTTTGCTCAATCAGTTGCTCAACGAAGAAAAAGCCATCGTGTCGGCAATAGCAGGTACCACACGAGATGTAATAGAAGACGAATTGATCATAGAAGGGATTAAATTTAGATTAATAGACACAGCAGGATTAAGAGACACAATAGATGTTGTAGAAAAAATTGGCGTTGAGCGTACCCATCAGCAAATAGAAAAAGCAAGCTTAATTATTTATCTTTTCGATAGCCAGACCACAGAAGTGACGGATCTGCAAGTGCTAGAAAATGAATTGATAGCAAGAAATACGCCCTACCTTTTGGTCGGAAATAAAGTAGATACAATAACCCAAGAAAAGATAAATATTTTACAAAAAGAATTACAAGCCCCCAGCAATGTATACTTCATATCAGCCCATACAGCACTGAATGTAGACAAACTAAAGAAAGAACTAGTTGCTAAAGTAATGTCTAAAGAAGTAAAACAAGGCGACATTGTAGTTACCAACCTAAGACATTTTCAACACTTGAGCCACGCCAACGCATCATTAGACAGCGTACTCGAAGGCTTAGATAATGGTATTTCGGGTGATTTTTTAGCACAAGATATTCGCCATTCATTACATCATTTAGGCGAAATTACAGGCGAAATTAGTTCAGACGATTTATTGGCAAATATCTTTGGCAAGTTTTGTATCGGAAAGTGATATTCAATAACTTCTAAATTACTATACTTTCGGATTAGTTTATTTGATAGATTTTTTTCGATGTACGATTTGTTTGAATGAAATCATAAGTCATAAAAGGAAGTAGAAACAAAAAGTGATTTTGAAATAAATTTGGGCAAAATCCATAAATGGTCGGGCAGACCTTCGGTCGCAAGTTTTGTATTTTCATTTAAAGATATTTTGAAAGGGAATTTGAATCGTTTTTTCTGAATATTTTTTTTTGTTGTTAAATATTTATACATTTGATACTATCAAATGATACTATCAAATGTATAGACCTCCATACGCAATAACCCCCTTTATATTAGAGCTAATTGTTTCTATATCAGAAAAAATAGGCGAAATAAATGCCAATCATCTTTATAAAACTACTACCGAATTACGAAAGAAAAATAGAATTCAAACTATACAATCGTCATTAGAAATTGAAGGAAATACGCTTACAGAAGAACAGATTACGGCTTTAATTGACAATAAAAGAGTGATTGCACCGCAAAAAGATATTTTAGAAGTCCAAAATGCAATTAAAGTTTACGAACAAATAAAAATAATTAATCCTTTTCGGTTGAAAGATTTAGAAAAAGCACATTCAGTTTTAATGAATGGATTAATTGACAACGCAGGAAAATTAAGAACAACCAATGTAAGTATAGTAAAAGGTTCAAAAGTAGAACACATTGCCCCAAATGGTTCTATGGTAAAAGGTTTAATAAAAGACCTTTTTGAATATCTAAAAAACGACAAAGAATTAATTTTAATTAAAAGCTGTGTGTTTCATTATGAATTTGAGTTTATCCATCCTTTTTTAGATGGAAATGGAAGAATGGGCAGGTTGTGGCAAACTTTAATTTTGATGAAACAATATCCTGTTTTTGAATATTTACCAATTGAGTCATTGATTAAACTAAGACAAAGTAAATACTACAGTAAATTATCAGAATCCGACAAAATTGGCAATTCAACCCCTTTTATAGAATTTATGTTAAGCGTTATTTCTGATTCATTAGACCTACTTTTGAAATCACAAAATAAAACACTCACTACAGAAGATAGAGTAAGCTTATTTGAAGAGATAACAGGCAAAAATATATTTAGTAGAAAAGATTATTTGAATTTTTTTAAAAACATATCCGCACCTACTGCAAGTCGAGATTTAAAATGGGCTGTAGAGAAAGGTAGATTATCCAAATTTGGCGAACAAAGACTTACTGAATACCAGTTTTGAACCCAAAAAAAAGAGGTAGCTCAATATTTTGAACTACCTCTTTTTTAGAATCAAATTCCAAAAATATTATTTCTGAACTTTAATGTCAATTTTTACACTACCAGCATTTCCAGGAACTAAATCTAAAACATAAATCAACCCTTTTTTAGCTTTAGCAGTACCTTGAGCAGAAGTTAAGAATGCAAATACTTTTCCTGCAGCAGCATTTACAAACTGTGGTGAAGTATTTGATACAGCCAAATTGTTGATATCAGTGTCTGTATAGCTATCAAATTGTGCCTTTGTAAGTTCTGTTGCTACAAAATAAGTTGGATCTCCACCTGTGTTATTTATTTGAACCTGAGTACTTACACCTGTTGAATCAGGACATTTGCTATTGGCTATCATTGTGAAACCTTGTGAAGGACGTGCAGCATTTGAGATAAACATGTCAACCCCAGTAGTAGTAGTTCCATAAGTGATATCTATGTATTTTAAGTTTTTGTTGGTTTCACATGATGTATATGTAGTACCTGTTGCAGAATTTACTCTTGAAGCTAAAGCGTTTAAATTAGAGCCTAAAGAAACATTTTTATGCGTTGAAAGTAAAGAGCTACTGTTTATGTTTACTTTCAAAGTCAAACGAGAATATTGATTTTTACCTCCTTTTACATTTACTGCGTAGAAGTGAATGTATTTTACACCACTTGCATCATTGTCTAAAGTATAAGTAATGGTTTTAGTTTGCTCTGTTTTGTTTTCTAACTCAGCTTCTTCGCTCGCTGGGTCTATGAATTTTGTTCCATTTTCAGTTGCAGAATTTGAAACAAAAACAGCAATTGCTTTTGGCTTGTTAGCATCAGCAGGTCTAGTTATTTTTAATGTAGCAGTTACACTACGACCAGGAGCAGCAGATGTTTCGTTATTGATAATGTCTGTTTCTAAAATTGATAATTGCAAGCCTGCAGACTCTTCAAACAATGGGTCTCCTGGTGCAATAACGTCGTCAATAGCATCTACTGCATTACAACCCGAAAATCCCAATGCAACAAATGCAAAAAGTACTAAGAATAAATTTTTCATGATTTTGAATATTTGTTTAAAATAAAATAATTGTTTAATGGTAAAAGTACGAACAATTACTTTTTTTATTGTTACTTAGCTATATTTTTTTCGATTTTGTATCTAAATTGTTTTTGTATTATACCTTATTTTCTAAAAAATAGTAATAATTTTAGAAACGCTATTTTAAAATCTGATTGAATGTATCCAAGAATTATTTTACTCACAGTATTTGCTTTTATTTTTGAACACATTTCCCTCAAGGCACAATCTAATAAAGATTTTGTACTTAGTCCTTCTGTACACAAAGCATATAGCGATATTACTAAAATGAAGTTAGCCAGCGGGAGACAATGGCTTTTGCTAGACAAAAAAAATCATAATGCTTGGTCATTTTACCTTGAAGGCTATGCCGATATGATACAGTTGTTGGTTACCGAAGACTTGATTTTTTACGAAAAATTCTTAAAAAATCAAGATATTCGCTACAGTGCAATTGAAAATATGGACGAGCGGTCGCCTTATTACAAGTTTTTATTGGCAGAATTAAAAATACAATCAGCTTTTGTGAAATTGAAATTTGGGAACGAATTAAAGGCTTCAACAGATATCATAAAAGCATATAAGCTTTTAGAAAAAAATGCATTAGAACATCCAAACTTTATTTCCAATCAAAAAACATTAGGATTATTACATATTCTGATTGGCTCTACACCCGAAAGTTACCTCTGGGTGGCAAACTTATTGGGTCTTAGTGGAAGTATCAAAAAAGGTATTTCGGAACTTGAAAATGTTGTAAACAAAGATTCTTTTTACAAAGATGAAGCTCAAATGATACTTTTTTTGGTGCAAGCATATATGTTGAAAATCAACACAAATGAATTGCAAAATTTTCAAAAATTTGTAGAAAACAACCCAGATAATCAACTTTTTCAGTTTTTTTTATCTTCAGTATTGATGAAAGAAGGAAAAGGTAATTTAGCGTTTCAATTGTTAGAGAAAAACGTAGTTAATTATCCTTTCCCGATTATAGATTACCTCAAAGGTGAAATTTATTTGCAAAAAGGAATGTATGTACAAGCTAAAGTATGTTACACAAGTTTTTTGCAAAAACACAAAGGAATAAATTTCATAAAAGATGCAAATTATAAATTGTTTTTGTGCTGTTGGTTAAACAATGAAGAGGCAAAAGGTTTGGTTTTTTTGGAAAATGTAACTTATCAGGGAAGGTTAATTGTAGAATCAGACAAGTCGGCAATGAAATTTTCCAAAAGTTTTTTAGCAAAAAACTCGCTTTATAAAAACAAACAAAGGGTACTTATGAAAGCACGATTGGCATTCGATGGTGGTTTTTACGAAGAAGCCAAACAAATATTGTTAAAATGGAAAGAAAGTAATTTTGAGTTGCTCAGTGACAAAGCCGAGTTTAATTACAGAAAAGGAAGAATTGCCCAGAAATTGCTCGAAACAACTATTTCCATCGCTTATTTCGAAAGAGCCATACTACTTTCAGAAAAGCAAGAGTTTGTTTATGGTGCGTTATCTGCCTTGCAAATAGGAAGTATTTATCAAGAAAAAGCAATGAAAGAAACAGCTAAATTGTATTATAAAAAAGCTATTTCTTTCAAAAATCATGAGTATAAGAACTCTACCGACAACAAAGCAAAAGCTGCTTTGAATGAAATGGGGTATAGGTGATTTTAGCCTAAACTATATCGCCAAATAAGTCAAATTCTTCTGCCGAATTTATTTTTACATTTGCAAAATCACCTAATCTTACAAACTGTGTAGCAGGTACAAGAACTTCGTTGTCCACTTCGGGAGAGTCAAATTGCGTTCTTCCAACAAAGAAATTACCTTCTTTTCTGTCGAAAAGCACTTTATGAGTTTGTCCTATTTTTTGTTGATTCAACTCCCATGAAATTCCTTGTTGCAAATCCATGATGATATCTGCACGCTCTTGTTTCACTTCTTCGGGTATTTCGTCTGCAAAAGTATGAGCATGTGTGTTTTCTTCGTGTGAGTAAGTAAATACACCCAGTCTATCAAAACGAGAGTTTTCTACAAAACGGTACGTTTCTTCAAAGTATTCTTCAGTTTCGCCAGGGTGTCCAGCTATTAATGTAGTTCTTAGTGCAATTTCTGGCACTTTATCTCTGATAGTTTTTATCAGGTCTTCAGTTTTTTCACGGGTGATGCCTCGTCTCATTTTCTGAAGCACTTCAGAAGAACCACTTTGTAGCGGCATATCTAAGTATTTGCAAATGTTTGGTTTAGCTTTCATTATGTCTAATACATCCAAAGGAAAACCAGCTGGATAGGCATATTGCAAACGAATCCAATCTATACCTTCAATATCAGATATTTTATCAAGAAGCTCAGCTAAATTACGTTTTTTATAAATATCTAAACCATAGTAAGTAAGGTCTTGAGCGATTAGAATTATTTCTTTCGTGCCTCTTTTGGCAAGCGATTTTGTTTCTATCAAAAGATCGTCTATACTTTTAGATACGTGTCCACCTCTCATCAGTGGTATAGCACAAAAAGAGCAAGGTCTGTCGCAACCTTCTGCAATTTTCAGATAAGCAAAGTGTGAGGGAGTTGTCAGTAAACGTTCGCCCATCAGCTCGTGCTTGTAATCTGCTTTGAGCGTTTTTAAAAGTCTAGGCAATTCGTTTGTTCCAAAAAAAGCGTCTACCGTAGGTATTTCTTTTTCTAAGTCGTCTTTGTATCTATGAGATAAACAGCCAGTTACATATAATTTATCTATGTTTCCAGCTTTTTTAGCATCTGCGTAGCGTAGAATAGTGTCTATAGATTCTTCTTTGGCATTGTCTATAAATCCACAAGTGTTGATGATAACAATGTTTGCATCATCTTTTTTAGATTCATGGGTTACGCTCAAACCATTGCCTTTCAATTGGGTAAAAATCACTTCAGAGTCTACAATGTTTTTAGAACAGCCTAGTGTTACAATATTGATATTATTTTTACCTAAAGTCTTGGTTTTCATTATTTTATGTATGATTTTTCTAAAACAGAAAATTTACTATAGCTTAAAGTATAGTTTTTTTCGGAAAAGAAAATAATTGAAAATACTTGTATAATTTAATTTTTTCTAAAAAGTGAGTTTACAAATTCTTTTTTGTTGAAAACCTGTAAATCTTCTATTTTTTCTCCTACACCGATATATTTAACAGGTATTTTGAATTGGTCAGAAATTCCCACTACCACACCGCCTTTGGCTGTTCCATCTAGTTTAGTGATGGCGAGTGCTGTGATTTCAGTGGTTTTCATAAACTCTTGAGCTTGTATGAAAGCATTTTGTCCTGTAGAACCGTCTAATACCAGCAATACTTCGTGTGGAGCTTCTGGTATGTATTTTTGCATAACTCTCTTTATTTTAGAGAGTTCATTCATGAGATTTACTTTGTTGTGCAATCGACCTGCGGTGTCTATTATTACAACATCTGCATTTTGTTCTACTGCTTTTTTAACCGTGTCGAAAGCAACTGCTGCTGGGTCGGTGTTCATTCCGTGATCTATTACATCTACGCCTACTCTTTTACCCCAAAGCTTTAGTTGATCAACAGCTGCCGCTCTGAAAGTATCTCCAGCACCTAGCACTACTTTGTTGCCTGCTTGGTGAAATTGCGATGCTAGCTTGCCAATAGTGGTGGTTTTGCCTACGCCATTTACACCTACCACCATTATTACGTATGGTTTTATGTCACTTTTCAAGAAAGCATTTTCTACGTCAGAAGATTTGTTTTCCGCCAATAGTGATGCTATTTCTTCTCTAAGAATGCTGTCTAATTCGCTTGTATTGAGGAATTTGTCTTTGGCTACTCTTTCTTCTATTCGTCGTATAATTTTTACGGTTGTTTCTACGCCAACGTCAGAAGAAATGAGTATTTCTTCTAATTCGTCAAGCACATCTTCATCTACTTTAGATTTGCCTACTACTACACGGCTTAGTTTGGAGAAAAAACCTTCGTTGGTTTTTTCTAAACCTTTGTCTAGCGATTCTTTTTCTTCTTTAGCTAAAGGAGCTTCTTTTTTTTTGAAAAAATCAAATAAACCCATGTGGATGTTTTTTTGTGGTTGGCTATTTCAAGTAAATATATAACAAAAAAGTCCTCTTTTCTGATGCTAAGAGGACTTTTTTGCGTGAAGAATTGAATTACCCTTTTAAAGCAGACATTACGTCGTCTTGTAGGATGATTTCTTCTTTGAAAGTGTAAGCTCCTGTATTAGGATTTTTTACAGCTTTAATGATTTTGGCATATTTTACGCCACCTTCTTTTTTTAACGTTGCAACTACTTTCTTAGCCATTTCGTGTCTGAATTATTATGCACTTCTAGGAGTTTGATTTCTAGAGCGAATTATTAATTATTTTATTTCTTTGTGTAACGTAACTTTTCTTAAAAAAGGATTGAATTTTTTAAGTTCGATACGTGCCGTAGTGTTTTTACGGTTTTTGGTGGTAATGTAACGTGACATTCCTGGAACGCCAGTTGCTTTGTGCTCAGTACATTCTAATATTACTTGGATTCTATTTCCTTTCTTAGCCATTGCTTTAAGATACTTATATGAATTTATAAATCTTTTTAAAGTACTGATTGTGAAATGATTATAAAATAATATTAAAAATCAATCTGCATTCACTACCTCAATTGGACTGCAAAGGTATTAAATATTTGAGAGTTAGACAAATATGTGGGCATAAGTTTTTTGTTTTTTTTAAAATAAATAGTCATTTTTTTTATTTGATTTTTTTTTCTATTTCTCGATACGTGAAAATTTCTTAATAAGCTGTTATTTTTTTGTTAAACATCTCTTAGAGTTGTGCTTATTCCGAATTTAATTTTTCCTTTGCATCAATAGATTTAAATAAAGTATCTAGACAGTTTATACAAACACATTTATTTTAAATATCATATTTTTATGAAAAAATTAGCACTCGTTTTTACCTTAATTGTTTCGTTTACAGGTTTTTCGCAAACAAAGGCTTTTACAGATAGGGGTAAAGAAGTTTTGTTATTTGCAGATGGTACTTGGAAATATTCCGATACTCCATTTACATCTCGAAGAGAAAAACATGCAACTTGTGAAACTGAGTTTGATAAAGTTTTCAAAACCAAGCCTTTGGACGAACTTTACAAAGAATCTTTCGATTATGCACATGAGATTATCTATGGAAATGTTTTTTTTGATTCTGAAAGAAATGAAAAAGCCTCTCGCTGGGCAACTGATAATTTCATGAAAGATCAAAGATTTGAAATTGGCAAGCGTAATTTAGAATCTTGGTATGACGAATTTTATAATTTAGCTTATAATCAAATAAATAAACATGTTTTTTTTGACAAAGATAGGGTTCAATATAGTATCGATTATGCGATTAAAATATTAAAAACTAGGTCTTATTATTCTCCATTATATTTTTACAACGATACAATTGGAAGAACTAGAGACGCTTATTCTTTAGCATATAATAAGATTTACGCCAATGTATTTTGGGAGAAAGATAGAAAGCAATTGTCTGCAACTTGGTCAATGTCTTTTGTACAAAAAACAAAATAATAGAAGATTTAAAGCTGAAATTTATTTGAAAATTTAATCGATTGAGCATTTCTGTAAATTTTATTAAAAGTTAAGAAAGCAATAATTAATGAGATACAATGCTCAATCGATTAAATGTTATGTATGCTAAATATGAGGTTCTATATTTGGAATGAATTTCACAAAGCTCTCACCTGTTTTTTTGTAATTTTCTTGATTGATTTCGTAATAGTAGGCTCCTTTTTTTGAAAATCCTCTCTGTTTTTCTTCTAATTTTACTAAAAGGCCTGTTGAGAGTATGTTTCTGCTAAAGTTTCTTTTGTCTATCGTGGTGCCGTAAATGGCTTCGTAAAGAATTTGAAATTGTGGTATTGTGAATTTTTTAGGGAGTAATTCTAGTCCAACTGGATGAAATGCGGCTTTATATTTTAGTTTGTCGCTTGCTAGTTTTACAATTTTATCATGATCATAAAGCATATTGGGCATTTCTTCTAACGAAAACCATTTTGCATTATATTTTTCTGAGATTTGTTCGTTGTAATCAGCTACGTTTATCAAAGCATAGTATATTACAGAAACAGTTCTTTCTACGGGGTCTCTGTTTGGTTCTCCCATTACGGTGATTTGCTCTAAATATACATTGTTTAAGCCTGTTAATTCATGCACTATCCTTTCGGCTGCATTGTCTAACGACTCGTCTGATTTTAACCAGCCTCCCATCAAAGACCATGTGTCTTTATCTGTTTCTATCCCTCTTTTTACTAAAAGAATTTTTAATGTTTCTCCATCGAATCCAAAAATTACTGAATCTAATGCGACTAATAGTTTTACTTGTTCTTTGTATAAGCTTAACATCTTTTTGCTTTTTGTTTTTATTATTTATTACTTGATTCCATAAATGATTGCAATATGATAGTTGCTGCTACTTTGTCTATATTGCCTTTTTGCTTTCTTTCTTTTTTTGTGCTTCCGCCTGCTATCATGGCATGGTGAGCCATTACAGACGTTAATCTTTCGTCATGCAATTGAATAGGAATTTCGGGGATGTTGGTCGATAAATGTTTGATAAAAGTTTTTACTAGTTGAGTGTTATTGGTATCTGTTGAATCTAAGTTTACAGGCATTCCTACTACAAACAATTCAACATTTTCTGTGCTACAATATTTTTTTAAATAGTCAATAATATCTTTGCTGTGAATGGTATCTAGTGCTGTTGCTATGATTTGTAAAGGATCGGTTACTGCTATGCCAACTCTTTTACTGCCATAATCAATTGCCACTATTCTACCCATTTTTGTGTTTTTATTACAGTTAAAATTATTTGTTATTTTTTATTTATTAGCACTTTTTTTTATTATATTATGTAACAAAATTACTTAAAAATTAATCTTAACTGTATATAAATAGTCATTATTTTACTAAATAATGTAAATTTTTTGTCTATTAATCAATATGAAACAGCATCATTTTTTAAATCGGGGGTTGAAATTTGTGAAAAAGTCAGCAATGCTTTTGATGGTTTTGATTAGTGGCGTTTTTATCGGAACCAATTTTATAGGTAAACACCAAAGGATGAATAATTTGGTAACAAGTATTACAAAGTATCGTGAAGTATTGTCTTTGATAGAAACTAGCTATGTAGATACTGTTGCGGTAGATTCTTTGGTGGATTATTCTATCAAAAAAATGTTAGAAAAGTTAGATCCACATTCGGTATATAGAAATACCATTGATGCTCAAACGGCAAGAAGCCAATTGATAGGGAGTTTTGATGGTATCGGAATAGAGTACAATCATTATCAAGATACAATAAGGGTTATAAATGTTTTTCATAAAGGTCCATCGGATTTGGCTGGATTACAAGTTGGAGATAAAATTATAAAGGTAGATGGCTATCAAGTTTCAAATGCTAGGCTCACAAACAATCAAATACAATCTAAAATTCGAGGTTCAAGAGGTTCTGAAGTGGTTTTAGAATTGCTAAGAGGTGATAGCAATCAGCCATATTTTATTTCTGTAATTCGGGATAAAATATTGAGCTTTTCGGTTTCTGCAGGGTATATGATAGATTATCAGGTTGGTTATATCAAAATTGATAGGTTTTCTGAGACTACATATGATGATTTTTGTAAAACTTTGAAAAGTTTGTGTGATGAAGGTATGAAACGTTTGGTTTTGGATTTAAGAGGTAATCCGGGAGGTTATAAAGATAAAGCAGAAAAAGTGGTGGATGAGCTCTTAAGTGGCGAAAAGCTGATAGTTTTTACAGAAGGAAGAGGTACTCTTAATGACTCTAAAACTTTCTGTAAAAGGACTGGGCTTTTTGAGAAAAATGCTGTGATTGTATTGATGGATGAAGGTTCGGCTTCGGCATCTGAAATTGTAGCAGGAGCTTTACAAGATAACGATAGAGCACTTATAGTAGGTAGGCGTTCTTTTGGAAAGGGTTTGGTTCAGATGCCAGTAAACTTGAGTGACGGTTCAGAATTACGCCTTACTATTTCTAGGTATTATACGCCATCGGGTAGAAGTATTCAAAAAGCATACACAGTTGGAGAAAATTTTGGCGATTATGATAACGATTATATAAAACGTTATAAAGGAGGCGAATTTTTTATCCAAGATAGCATAAAATTCAATCAGAAATTAAAATATAAAACCATAGGGGGAAGGGTAGTTTATGGTGGAGGAGGTATTAGTCCAGATATTTTTGTTCCAAAAGACACTTCAATGTACACTACATTTTATAGGAAATTATTGGTATCTGGCTTGATTTATTCATTTTGTTACAACTATTCTAGGCTCAATGAATCAAGTTTAGGAAGGTATAGCTTTAAAGAATATCTCAAGAAATTTACTTGTTCGGATGTTTTATTAGGTCAATTTTTAGATTATGCAAAGCATTCGCAAATAAGTTTTAGTCAAAGGGATTTCGATTTGTCTAGACCATTGATCGCCAATAATATAAAGGCATTGATAGCCAAGAATATATTTAAAAAGAAATTGCAACCTGGTTTTAATAACGAATATTTACAGATTATGAACCAATCTGATTTAACCTTTTTGAAAGCATTAGAGAATTTTGATAAAGCGGATCAATTGGCTAAAGGCGATTTTATAAAAGCTGTTTCAGAAAGAGAAAAGAAAGATTAATAGACTAGTTTTTCTTTGCTGTTTTTGAGAACTTAACTGTCCTTATTGGCTTTGTATTAATAAATTAGGTTTTAACTTCTTCTTTTGGCTAAAAAGTGCTATTTTTGAGGATATTTTCTTGGAAAAGTATATTTTTTTATACTATTCTAATATTTTATTTGTCAAATTTCCTATTGTAAGCATTATAATCGGAAATACAACCAAAACTCAATAAATTTTCAATAGATTAATATGTCGGGATTATCTTCACAAAAAGGTGTTTTGCATGGTGATGCATTACAAGAATTATTTGAAATTGCCAAAAAGCATCAGTTTGCTTTGCCAGCAGTGAATGTTACAGGTACAGATACCGTAAATGGTGTTTTGGAAGCTGCAAAAGCTATAAATTCACCAGTTATTGTTCAGTTTTCGAACGGTGGTGGTCAGTTTTATGCTGGAAAATCACTTCCAAACGGAAGCCAAGAAGCATCTATAGCAGGTAGTATTTCGGGTGCAATGCACGTACACCAAATGGCTGAAGTATATGGCGTGCAAGTAGTATTGCATACTGACCACTGTTCTAAAAAATTATTGCCTTGGATAGACGGATTGTTGGATGCAGGTGAGAAATTTTATGCTCAACATGGTAAACCATTGTTTTCGTCTCACATGATAGATTTGTCTGAAGAATCTATTGAGGAAAATATAGAAATCTGCCAAAAATATTTAGCAAGAATGTCTAAAATGGGCATGACTTTAGAAATTGAACTTGGTGTGACTGGTGGTGAAGAAGATGGTGTAGACAACACAGACGTAGATTCATCGAAACTATATACTCAACCATCTGAAGTAGCTTATGCTTACGAAGAATTGAGCAAAATATCGCATCGTTTCACAATTGCTGCAGCTTTTGGAAATGTGCACGGAGTTTACAAGCCAGGTAATGTAAAATTGTCTCCAATAATATTGAAAAACTCTCAAGATTTTATTGCTGAGAAATTCAATTTAGGAGTTGAAAAACCAATCAACTTTGTATTCCACGGTGGTTCTGGCTCATCTCGTGAAGAAATTAGAGAAGCCATTTCTTATGGAGCTATCAAAATGAATATCGATACAGATTTGCAATGGGCATTCTGGGAAGGTATTTTAGGTTATTATAAATCTAAAGAAGGATATTTGCAAGGACAAATTGGAAATCCAGAAGCAGAAGATTCGCCAAACAAAAAATATTATGACCCAAGAGTTTGGTTGAGAAAAGCAGAAGAGTCATTTGTAAGTCGTTTGAAATTGGCTTTCGAAGATTTAAATGCAGCTAACGCAAATCAATATTTGTAGTTTTCAAAACTAAGTTTTATTACAAAAAAGGCTCTCAAATTACATATTTTGAGAGCTTTTTTTTGTCATTTTTTGATTTTACAAACCCATTGAATTATTGATGTTTAAATTTCGAGGCGAGAGGATTAAAAAATGTAACCCAATCCCGTTCTCATTCCAAATATATTTCTTTGAATAGCAACCACTTGATTTTCTTTTAAAAGATTTTTGGTAGTTTGGTTGAAATAAGGTGATATGCTTAAAAATAACTTTTTAGATAAAAACCAATTTATTTTGCTTTCTAATTGCAAAAATGAACTAAAGTCTTTGCTGACGAATATTTTATTGGCTTCTGTTGGGAGTAAATCTTCTTCTGTAGAAGGGAGTTTTCCTCCTGTTTTTGCCAAAGTACTTATGCCAAATGCTAATGTTGGTGTTAGTGTGATTTTTTTAGACAACTTCAAAGTGTAGCCTAATTTTAAAGCAAAATTTGAATGTTCAAAATGGTGATAGCATAGGTGTCTGGTAGTATCGGAAATGTCGTAACTTATTTTTTGATTCATCTGTCCGTTATCATATTCTAGTCCAATTTGCCAGTTTTTTTGTCTATAAAAAAGCTCTCCACCAAATCGCAATGAAAAATTTCCATACAATGAATTGTTTAATAATGTTGCATAGTCATTTTGGCTATTGTTTGTGTAAGTATAATTGAAAAGTGAAGGGGCAGCATGAAAGGCAATCCCGAAAGAAGATGTTCTTTGGCGTTTAAACTGAATGACTTTAACTTCTTTTTTAATGACGATAGGTTCTTCGGTGATATATACCACAGAATCTTCTTCTATAACATTGGTGCTGTCTGTTTGTGCATAAATTTTTTGTGAGAAACACAAAATACACATGAAAAGCGTATAAAAAGCAAATTTCATTGATAAATTTACTAAGCGTTTTTGTGGTTGATTTTGCAAGAATAAATTGATTATTTTCTTAAATACAAGTAAAAGCAATCATGGATTTGTGCAAAGATAATTGAATCTTTCCTAAAGAATAAGATAATGAGTGTTTTTAGAGGAAACTATTTTTTTCTTTTCTTTACTATTGTCGTGTCTAATTTTACAATAGTGTCTCGTTTTACTACGTATTTAATTTTTTTAGGTTTGGGTATAGTTTTTTCAGCGGTAGTATTATTGGTGATTATTGGGGCGATTTCTTCTGGCTTTTGATCTGTTGTTGCATTTTTTTTCTCAGAAGCAATGTCTTTTATAGTTGAAATTGCTTTTTCGTTAACAGTATTTGAAGTCGTATTTTCCTTTAATGAAGGTGTTTGATTTTCTGGATTTATTGCAGTAGATGATGTTTTATTATCAACTATTGTCGTTGGAACGGGTTGCTCAACTGTTACGGCTGGATGCGGATCGTTGCTAGTTTTGTTTTCAGTCAAATTTGACTCTTTGTTTATTTCCTTAGCGTTAGATGAATGGTTGGTGTTGTTTGTATCTGCTATGCTATTTTCTTGAGTGTTTTCAAGATTATTTTTATTTAAGCTGTCTGTGGTACTGTTTATTTCTGTTTGATTTTGGCTATTGGTTTTTGTTGTATTTGATGATATTACCTTTAATACTCCATATGAAAGTATGCTACCAGCTACTATTCCTGCACATGATGTATAAATATTCAATGAACTGGCTGAGAATTTCCAAAATAGCTTTTTCTTCAAAGCACTATTCGTTAATGCCCAATCTTGACTGGACACTTCGAATTTTACTTCTGAAAGCTTATTTTTTAATAATTCTTTGTTCATTAGTATTTGATATTCATTAAAGCTTCTTTTAAAGCTAGTTTACTTCTGTTTAGTCTTACTCTTGATAATTGTTCAGTAATATTTAATTTTGATGCAATCTCTTTGTGTGATAAGTCTTCTAGATAAAACATCGAAAACACCAGTCTGAATTTTGTTTCAAGTTCAGCTATTGCTTGATGTATGCTGTCCCCATCAAGATTTCCGATGAGTTGGTCTAGTTCATTGTCGTTACTGCTTTCGTCTGTAAAGTCTAGTTCTTCGTCAAAAGATACAGCATTGAGCTTGTTATTATCTCTTAAAAAGTTGAGAGCAGTGTTTACAATGATTGTTCTTATCCATCCTCCAAGTGAATGTTCATACTTGAATGATTCTATTTTTTCAAAAACTTTGATGAATCCGTCCTGTAAAACATCTTTCAGGTCGTCAGTATCTTTTATATAAAGTGAACATACAGCCTTCATTTCGGGGGCATATTTTTTATACAAAGCTTGTTGGTACTTGCTTTTGTATTTTTTGCATCCTTCTATTATGTCACTTTCTGTTACCACAACACAAAAGTATTGAAATGTTACAACAAAAAGTCATATTTTTTTTTTTGAGACAATTTAAATTTAATTTTTCATCTTGAAATAAATATTTTTTTAAAATAAATATTTGATTTTTAATTAATTATTTTTTTTT